>DAIUBZ010000048.1:0-10806 GCA_036846445.1 Sphingopyxis sp.
CGCCGCGCGCATATTGTCGGCACGGCCGAGGAAATCTGGGCGCAGATGGACGGACGGCTGGACGGCTTCACCTGTGCGGCGGGCACCGGCGGCACCATCGCGGGCGTGGGCATGGGGCTGAAGGCAAAGGATGCGGCGATCACCATCGCGCTGACCGACCCGCACGGCGCGGCTTTGTATGAATATTATCGCTGCGGCGAGTTGCGGGCCGAGGGCAGCAGCGTGGCCGAAGGAATTGGCCAGGGCCGGATCACCGCCAATCTGGACGGCGCGCCGATTGACACCCAATTTCGGATCAGCGACGCCGAGGGGCTGGCGGTGATGCGCGCCCTGTTGGCCGACGAAGGCCTGTGTCTGGGCCTGTCATCGGGCATCAATGTGGCGGGTGCGATGGCGCTGGCGCGCCAGCTTGGTCCGGGCAAGCGGATCGTGACGATTTTGTGCGACAGCGGCTTTCGCTATTTGTCCACCATTTACAACCCGGCGTGGCTGGCGGCAAAGGGGCTGACATGAACGGCAATGCGAACGATGGTGGGGTGGCACCGCCCGCGCCCGCGCCAGTAACGGCGGGCCAGCGCAGCGCCATGCTGAGCTATTTTCAGCGCAACGGCCAGGGGCAGGACACGGCGCGGCGGCTGCAAATCGGCATTGGTGCCCTGGTGGCGGTGCTGTTGCTGGTGGGGCTGGCCAGCATTATCAGCACAAATGGCGCAGGCAGCGACCCCGCCGCCGTTGCGGCCGGAACCGTGCCCGCCGACGGGGCCGCGCCGCCGCTGGTGGAATTGGGGGTGGAGGCCGGGGGCGCGCCCGCCGCCCCCGGAGCGGCCCCGCTGCCCCAGATTGCCCCGCCCGCGCCGCCGCCGGTTGCGGTGCCGGATCTGGACCCCGACCCGGTGCTGAAAAATGGTGGCGCGGCCAATTAGCCGGTGGCGCAGCGCAGCAGTGGCAGCGGCGTCTGCCGCCGTGGCCGCCGTCATCGGGCATTGGCTGGGCGGCGGCGCCTGGCTGGGCCGCGCTGACCCCCTGTTGTGGACCCCTTATTTTATGGCCGTGGCCGCCGCAGCGGGGAGCAGGTGCGCGGCCGTTGCGCCAGCTTGGGCCACCGCTGCGATGGCGGTGGCGCTAATATGGGCCACCGCTGCGATGGCGGTGGCAGCGTCGGCGGCGCTGATCCTCGGCGGCCCGGCTGAGCCAGTCGGTGCAGCGGCGGCGGCGCAATTGGCGGCCACGGTCTTATGTTGGGCGCTGGCAGTTTGGGCGGCGGGCCATGCGGCGGCGCTGGCGCGTCGGCGGCGCTGGACCCGCTGGCGGCGGGCGGCGGGCGGCATTGGCCTTGCCGGGCTGTGGTGGCTGGCGGCCCATATGGTGCTGGCGGGCCTGTTTGCGCCGCCCGCCGAGGCGCGGGCGGGGCGGCTGTGGATTGTCACCAGCCTGCCGCTGACCAGCGACCCGAACGCCGACCCGGTGGCGATGGCGCTGCAACCGGCCAGCGCGCTGCCCCCGGCCTTTGCGGCCTTGGCGGCGGGCGGCGGGGCGCGGTTCGTCCCCACCTTGGCTGCCGGGGAATTGGCGCGCGGCGATGCGATCTTGCTGGCCCATC
The DNA here is from genome assembly GCA_036846445.1 of Sphingopyxis sp. Classification (GTDB taxonomy): domain Bacteria; phylum Pseudomonadota; class Alphaproteobacteria; order Sphingomonadales; family Sphingomonadaceae; genus Sphingopyxis. Next base: position 1,601 of record DAIUBZ010000048.1, read on the forward strand.
CGCCCGCGCTCAGCCCGGCGGCGCTGGTGGCAATCGACGCCCATGTCCGGGCCGGGGCGGGTCCGGTGGTGGTGCTGGCCGATGCCCTGTCGCTGTGGCCCGCCCTCTATCCGCTGGGCGATGCCCGCAATCCGCCCGCCACCAGCTTGCTGACGCCATTGCTCACCCATTGGGGCGTGGTGCTGGATGCGCCCGCCGCAGCCGCGCCGCTGGTCCGCGATGTGCAGGTCAAAGATCAGCGCGCGGCAATGACATTGCGGCTGGCGGGGGCGGGCCGGTTTCGCGGCTATGGCCCCCAGTGTCGCCCGATGGACTGGGATGCGCGGCACAGCAGCGGCCCGGCGCATGTGCTGCGCTGCCGGGTGGGGCAGGGTTCCGCCGTGCTGGTTGGTGATGCCGACTTGCTGTTTGCGGCCCAATTTTTGCCGCGGCCGCCGTGGGCCGCCCATCTGCGGCCCAGCGACAATCTGGTCTGGCTGCGCCGGCAATTGGCGCACAATCCGCCGCCCATTTCCCTCATCCGGCCACTGTGGCAGCGGCCACCGGCAGATCGGGAGGGCAAAATCCCCAAATAATCCACAATTGTGGAGTCAATGCCCTTCTGGTGGGGCATTTTCCCCCTTCATCCCAATCAAGCTTCATGTTAGGCCCCATCAAGATCGGATGAGGTGGGCCGCCCGGCGCGGCGCGGCATTGCGGCAGGGAAAGGGGGGCAACAGACATGGCAATCGTCACCCCCGGGCGCTATTCCGGCACCAGCTTTGCCGGGCTGGACGGCAAATCGCGGGTGGCGGTGCCCAGCAATTTGCGCGGCAATATCCCGCTGGCCAATGTGGATGGCCGCGACGAGCGGGTGCTGTGGGTCGGCTATCACGACCGGCTGCCCTGCCTGGTCGCCTTTGGTCAGGACCAATATGACCGGCTGACTGCGGAAATTGAGGTGGAGCGCACCTCTGCCCGCGAACTGAAGCAGGTGTTTGACGAGGAAGCCGAGTTCAAAAAGCGGTTTAGCTGGACCGACCCCTATGCGCTGGACGGCAGCGGGCGGTTCATCCCCAACGCCATGCACCGCCGCCGCAGCGGCACCAAGGGGCTGGTGACATTTGTCGGCGCGGGCAAGCGGTTTGAAATCTGGTCGGCGGCAACGCTGGCGGATTGCGAATTGGCCGACCCGGAACTGCGCGCGGTCGCCCGTGAAATGCTGGCAGCGGCGGAAGGCAAGCCATGACCGCCGCCGCGCCCCATGTGCCGGTGATGCTGGCCGAGGTTTGCGCCGCGCTGGCCCCGCTGGCGGGCCAGCGGCTGGTTGACGGCACCTTTGGCGCGGGCGGTTACAGCCGCGCGTTGCTGGACGGCGGGGCGGCGGTCATCGGCTTTGACCGTGATCCCGACGCGATTGCTGCTGGCCAGGACCTCGTCGCCGCCGCTGCCGGGCAATTGACCTTGATCGAGGCCTGTTTCGGCGCGCTGGACCATGAATTGGCCGCGCGCGGGCTGGTGCCGGTCGACGGGGTGGTGCTGGATATTGGCGTGTCATCGATGCAATTGGACCAACCGGCGCGCGGCTTTTCCTTTCAGGCGGACGGGCCGCTGGACATGCGGCAAAGCCAAAGCGGCGAGACGGCGGCGGAGTGGCTGAACCGCGCCGATGCCGATGCCATTGCCGATGTCCTGTTCCATTATGGCGACGAGCGCCAGTCGCGGCGGGTGGCGCGGGCGATTGTTGCGGCCCGCCCGCTGGCCCGGACCGGCGAATTGGCCAGCGTGATCCGCCGGGCGCTGCGCGTGCCGCCCGGCACGCCCAAGGACCCCGCGACCCGCAGCTTTCAGGCAATCCGCATTCACATCAACCGCGAACTCGACGAATTGACCGCGGCGCTGGCGGCCGCAGAACAGGTGCTGCGCCCCGGCGGGCGGCTGGTGGTGGTCAGTTTTCACAGTCTGGAGGACCGGATTGTCAAGAGCTTCCTGCGCGAACGCAGCGGCGGCAACGCGGCGGGGTCGCGGCACACACCGGCCGTATCAACCGGCCCCGCCCCCAGCTTTGCCCGCCCGGCCAAGGCGGTGCGGGCGGGCGCGGGCGAGGTGGCGGCCAATCCGCGCGCGCGGTCGGCAATTTTGCGCGCGGCGGTGCGAACCGACGCACTGCCGTGGGCAGCACAGGGGCAGGGAGGCATGGCAAGATGTTGATGGCGGCACGGCGGTTGCAGGATGTTGGCGTGGTGGTGCTGCTGCTGGCCTTTGCCATGCTGCTCTATCCTCTCTCGCTCAAAGTGGCGGCAACCCGCAGCGAAGCGGCGGAACTCAGCCGCCAATTGTCACAAACGCGCAGCAAAATCCGCTATCTTGAGGGCGAGTTGGCCGTGCGGGCGGCGCATGGCCAGCTTGATCGCTGGAACCGCGATACCTTTGGCTATGTCGTGCCTGCGGCCAGCCAATATGTCGTCAGTGAAGCGCGGCTGGCGAAGCTGGACCGGCTGCCCCGGCTGCCCGGTGCGACCCCGATGCCGCCGCTGGTGCTGGCGCTGGCAGCGCCGGATGGTGCGATGCCCGCGCCCGGTGGTGCGGCCACCCTCGGCAGCATGATCGAGGACGGCGCGGTTGGGGATGGCGCGGCGGAAGATGGCGCGGCGGAGGACAGGGCGGCGACGCTGGCGGCGCGGCTGCGGATGGTATCGCCGGTTGGCGCGGTGTCGACCGCCGCCGCCGCTGGCGCGACCGGCCCGCAATGACCGCCGCCGCCGCCCAGCCCGGCGCGCGGTCGTCCGGCCAGCCAGCGGTGGTGATTGGCCCGGTGCGGACGCGCCGCGCCGACCACCGCTTGGTGCTGCTGGCCAGCCTGCGCCAGCGGATGGCGTGGCTGATGCTGGCGGCGTGTCTCGGGTTTTCGGTGCTGATCCTGCGGCTGGGCTATATTGGCGTCACCGAATATGGCGGCGCGGGCGGCGCGGGCAGCCGGGCGGCGCTGGCCGAACTGCCGCCGCGCGCCGATATTGTCGACCGCAACGGCGTGCCGCTGGCCCGGTCGATGGAGGCTTATGCCATCCGGGTGAACCCGGCGAAACTGATCAACCCACCCGGCGCACTGGCCGACCAGTTGGCGACCATTTTCCCCGATATTCCGCGCAGCACCCTGCTGGCCAAGCTGACCGGGCCCAGATCAACCTATCTGGTCCGCCGCGCCCTGCCTGAGCAAGTGGCGGCGGTGAATGCGATTGGCGATGTTGGCTTTGGCTGGCCGCGTGAGCCGGACCGCCTCTATCCGCAGATGCGGCTGGCGGCCCATGTGCTGGGCTTTACCAACAGCGATGGCCGGGGGGTGATGGGGATTGAGGCCGCGCTGAACGACCGGCTGACTGATCCGGCGCGGGTGGGCGAGCCGGTGGCGCTGTCGCTCGACATTCGGGTGCAGGCGGCGCTGGAGAGCGAACTGGCCAGCGCGATGACCAATTTGGAGGCGCTGGGCGCTGCCGGGGTGATGCTGGACGTCGACACGGGCGAGGTGCTGGCGATGGCGTCACTGCCCACGTTCAACCCCAACAAATTGGCCGATGCCGATTTGCAGGCCCGGCGCAATGCGGTGACGCAAAATGTCTATGAACTCGGCTCGACCTTCAAGCCATTGGCGGTCGCGGCGGCCCTCGATGCGGGCACCGTCACCAGCATGGCCCGCCGCTATGACGCCACCGAACCGCTGGCGATTGCCGGATTTCAAATTCGCGACAGCCACCCCCAGCGGCGCTGGCTGAATGTGCCGGAAATGCTGATCCATTCGTCCAACATCGTGACGGCGCGGATTGTCGATGATCTGGGCGCGGACCGGATGAAGGCGATGTTTGAACGGCTGGATTATGGCCGCCGCCCGATTATCGAAGTGCCGGAAACCAGCCGCACCCTGTGGCCCGCCAATTGGGGCCGGTTGACGACGATGACCACGGGCTATGGCCATGGCATCGCCGTGACCCCGCTGCATCTGGCCAACGGCTATGCCGCGCTGGTCAACGGCGGCATCTCGCGTCCGGCGACGGTGCTGAAGCTGGGCGACAAGCCGCCGCCGCGCGGGGTGCGGGTGTTCAAACCCGCGACCAGCGCGCGGATGCGGCAATTGTTGCGGCTGATTGTGTCGGACGGCACCGGGCGCAATGCCGACGCCCCCGGCTTTCGCGTCGGCGGCAAAACCGGCAGCGCGGACAAACCGCGCGGCGGCGGTTATGACACCAACTCGGTCGTGGCCACTTTTGCCGCCGCCTTTCCGATGGACCGCCCCCGCTATGTGCTGCTGGTGATGATCGATGAACCGCGCGGCAATGCCTTCAGCTCAGGCCAGCGCACCGCCGGGTGGACCGCAGCGCCAGTGGCGCGCAATATCATCGCCCGCACCGGGCCGATGCTGGGGGTGTTCCCCGACGAAGGGCGCGATGTCGACGTGTCGGAACTGACCCCGCTGTTGTGGCGCAATCAAGGCGGGGCGGAGTGATGTTGCTGGCCGATCTGTGCCGGGCCGCCGGCTTGCCGCCCCCGGCCGCCAATCCGTCCATCACCGGGGTTGCAATTGACCACCGGCGCGTCGGTGCGGGCGGCCTGTTCGGCGCATTTCCGGGGGCCGAGGTCAATGGCGAGGATTTTATCGCTGCTGCCATCGCCGCCGGGGCCAGCGCGGTGGTCGCCCGGCCCGGTGCCAGCGTGGCCGCCGCCGCCGTCCATATCGCCGACCCCCAGCCGCGCCGGGCCTTTGCCGCGCTGGCGGCGCAGCTCATTGGCCCGCTGCCTGCCATTTGTGCAGCGGTGACTGGAACCAATGGCAAGACCAGCGTGGCCGATCTGGCCCGGCAATTGTGGCAGGCTGCGGGCCATGATGCGGCGGCGCTGGGCACGCTGGGCGTCACGACGGCGCGGGGGCGCAGCGGCGGGGCGCTGACCACGCCGGATATTGTGACCTTTTTGCAGACGTTGGCCGGGCTGGCGGCGAACGGGATCAGCCATGCGGTGTTCGAGGCGTCCAGTCACGGCCTCGACCAATATCGCACCGATGGCGCGCGGGTTGAGGCGGCGGCCTTTACCAATTTGTCGCACGACCATCTCGACTATCACGGCACGATGGACGCCTATTTTGCCGCCAAGCTGCGCCTGTTTACCGACATATTGGTGCCGGGCGGCACGGCGGTGCTGTGGGCCGACGATCCGCGCAGCGCCGATGTGGCGGCGGCAGCGCGGGCGGCAGGCCGCCGGGTGCTGAGCGTCGGGCGGAGCGGCGCGGACCTCCGCCTGATCGCGCAGCAGCCCCTGCCGACCGGCCAGCGGCTGACGATCGGCACTGGCGCGAGCGAACCGATGATCGTCGATTTGCCGCTGACCGGGGGGTATCAGGGGGCCAATGCGCTGGTCGCCGCCGGGCTGGTGGTGGCCAGCGGCGGCGACATGGCGGCCACGCTGGCCAATCTGGCGGTGCTGCGCCCGGTGCCGGGGCGGCTGGAGGCAGCGGGGGTCAGCGCCGCTGGCGCGCCGGTGTATGTCGATTATGCCCACACCCCCGCTGCGATCACCGCCGCGCTGGCGGCGCTGCGCCCCCATGCGGCGGGGCGGCTGATTGCGGTGATCGGGGCGGGCGGCGACCGCGATGCCGCCAAACGCCCCGCAATGGGCAGTGCCGCCGCCGCCGGGGCCGAAATGGTGGTGGTCACCGACGACAATCCCCGGGGCGAAGACCCCGCCGCCATCCGCGCCGCCGTGCTGGCGGGCGCACCCGGCGGCGTGGATGTCGCCGACCGCCGCGCCGCCATTGCCGCCGCCATTGCTGCGGCCCGCGCCGGTGATATTGTCTGCGTGATGGGCAAGGGCCATGAAAGCGGCCAGATGTTCGGGCGCGGCCCGGACGCTCGCACCGTGCCATTTGATGATGTTGCCGCCGTTCGCGCGATTTGCGCCGAGGATATATGCCAATGACCAAGTTGTGGACCAGCGCCGCCATCGCCGATGCCACCGGCGGCACCGCCAGCGCTCCGTTCGCGGCCAGCGGCGTCACCTTTGACTCGCGCGAGGTTCAGCCGGGCGACCTGTTCATCGCCCTGGCCGGGACCGCCAGCGACGGTCACGCCTTTGCCGCCGCCGCGCTGGCCGCCGGGGCCGCCGGGGTGCTGTGCCAGCGTGCCGTCGATGGCCCCCATGTGCTGGTGGACGACACGCTGGCGGCGCTGCGCGCGCTGGGCGTGGCGGCGCGGGCGCGGTGCCGGGGGCGGATCGTGGGCATCACCGGATCGGTCGGCAAAACCGGCACGAAAGAGGCGCTGTTTGCGGCGCTGGACCGCAGCAAGCCGGGGCGCGCGCACCGGTCGGTCAAAAGCTATAACAACCACACCGGCGTGCCGCTCAGCCTGGCGCGGATGCCCGCGACCAGCCGCTACGCCGTGCTGGAAATGGGCATGAACCATGCGGGCGAAATCGCCGATCTGGCCGCGATGGTGCGGCCCCATGTTGCGGTCATCACCACCATCGCCCCGGCCCACATCGAAAATCTGGGCAGTATTGAGGCGATTGCCGATGCCAAGGCCGAGATTTTTGGCGGGCTGGAGCCGGACGGCATCGCCATCCTGCCATTCGACAGCCCGTGGTTTGACCGGCTGGCGGCGGCGGCCCGGGCGCAGGGGGCAGAGGTGATCAGCTTTGGGCTGAATGCGGGCGCCGATGTCCATGCGCTCGACTGGCTGGACAATGGGCATGGCGGTTCGCTGATTACGGCGCGGGTGCGCGGCACCTTGCTGTGCTTCACCCTGGGCCAGGCGGGCGACCATTGGGTCGCCAACGCGATGGCGGTGCTGGCGGCGGTGCAGGCGGTGGGCGGCGATCTGGCGGCGGCGGGGGTGGCGCTGGCCGAAATGGGCGGGCTGGCCGGGCGCGGGGCGCGGCACCAGCTTGACTGGGGCGATGGCCGGGTGCTGTTGATCGACGAAAGTTACAATGCCAACCCTGCGTCCATGGCCGCAACCATCGCCCAATTGGGGGTGGAGCCAGCGCGGCGCAAGGTGGCGGTGCTGGGGGCGATGCGCGAATTGGGGGTGGGCAGCGACGCCTATCATGCCGCATTGGCCCAGCATCTGATCGCCGCCGGAGTGGCCAAGGCGATCCTGGTGGGCGCGGAAATGCAGCCGCTGGCCGAGGCATTGACGGGCAGTGTGGACAGGATTGCAGTGGCCGATGCGGATGCGGCATGGGCGGCGCTGGACGATGCGCTGGCCCCCGGCGATGCGGTGCTGGTCAAGGGGTCCAATTCGGTGGGGCTGTCGCGCGTGGTGGCGCGGCTGACGGCGGCTCGGCACGCGGCTGGGGGACGATAATGCTGTATTGGCTGGCGGAATGGCTGGGCTTCCCGGGCGCGCTGAATGTGGTGCGCTATCTGACCTTCCGGGCCGGGGCGGCGGTGGCCACCGCGATGCTGGTCGGGCTGGTGATCGGACCGCGCTTCATCATGATGTTGCGGATGCGGCAGGGCAAGGGTCAGCCGATTCGCGAGGATGGCCCACAAAGCCATTTGGCCAAGCGCGGCACGCCGACGATGGGCGGGCTGATGATCCTGATTGCGCTGATGATCGCGGCGCTGCTGTGGATGGATTTGAGCAACCGCTTTGTGTGGGCGTGTCTGTTCGTGACTGCCGGTTTTGGCCTGGTGGGTTTTCTGGATGATCTGGACAAGGTGCGCAAGGCCAGCCACGCCGGGGTCAGCGGACGGGTGCGGCTGCTCGCCGAATTTCTGATTGCCGGCATTGCGGTGATGCTGATTGTCTCGCGCACCGGCACCGATCTCTATCTGCCCTTTTTCAACGATGTCATCATCCCGTTGGGGCCGCTCTATTATGTGTTTGCGATGGTGCTGATCGTCGGCTTTGGCAATGCGGTGAACCTGACCGACGGGCTGGATGGGCTGGCGACATTTCCGGTGATTGTCGCCGCCGGGGCGATGATGTTGATCGTCTATCTGTCCGGCAATGCCAAATTCGCGGATTATTTGGGCATCGCCCATGTCCCCGGCGCGGGCGAACTGGCGATTTTTGCTGCGGCGATCATCGGCTCGGGATTGGCGTTTTTGTGGTTCAACGCCCCGCCCGCATCGGTGTTCATGGGCGATACCGGCAGCCTGGCGCTGGGCGGCGCGCTGGCGACCATTGCGGTGACGGCGCAGCATGAACTGGTGCTGGTGCTGATCGGTGGGCTGTTTGTGGCCGAGGCATTGTCGGTGATCATCCAGGTTGGGTTTTACAAGCGCACGGGCAAACGGGTGTTTCGCATGGCGCCGATTCACCACCATTTTGAACAATTGGGCTGGCCGGAATCGACCGTGGTCGTGCGCTTCTGGATTGTGTCGATTGTGCTGGCGCTGGCCGGGCTGGCGACGTTGAAACTGCGGTGATCGTCGCGCGCGCCTGGGCTGGCCGCCGTTATGCGGTGCTGGGGCTGGCGCGGTCGGGGCGCGGGGCGGTGGCGGCGCTGATCGAGGGCGGAGCAGCGGTTACCGCATGGGATGACCGGGCCGAGGCGCGGGATGCGGCGGCGCGGCTGGGCGCCAGCATCGCCGACCCGCTGGCGCTCGACCTCGCCGGATTTTCGGGCGTGGTCGTCTCGCCCGGCGTGCCGCTGAACCGCCACCCGATTGCCGCCCATGCCCGCGCGGCGGGGGCGGCGCTGATCGGCGATGTCGAGCTGTTTGCCGAGGCGCGGGCCGATCTGCCGCCGCACCGGGTGGTCGGGATCACTGGCACCAACGGCAAATCCACCACCACCGCGCTGGTGCACCACATATTGGCCATGGCGGGGGTGCCGGTGATGATGGGCGGCAATATCGGCCTGCCGATCCTGGCGCAGCCGCCGTTGCCCGCGGGCGGCGTCTATGTGCTGGAATTGTCCAGTTACCAGATTGATCTCACCCACCGCCTCGCCTGCGACATTGCGGTGCTGCTGAATGTCACGCCCGACCATTTGGACCGTTACGCCGATTTTGCCGCCTATCGCGATGCCAAGCTGCGGCTGCTGGCGATGCAGGACGGCGCCGGAGTGGCGATTGTTGCCGACGGCGGCGGCGGGGTGGACGCGGCGGTCCGGGCGCTGGACGGCGGCGGCGGGCCGGTGCAGCGCTTTGGCGGCGATTGGAACCGCGATTTTGCGGGTGAACAGCCGGGCTGGCCAGCGCTGCAAGGCCCGCACAACCGGCAAAATGC
>DAIUBZ010000049.1:0-10780 GCA_036846445.1 Sphingopyxis sp.
TCATAGCCCGCGCCCGCCAGCAACCAGACCGACAGCCGGTCGGCCTCGTCTTCCACCGAGCGGACCAGCCGCGCATTGCGGCCAAATTGCATCGCCAGCCCGCGGCGCAGACCCGCCGCATCCAGCCGCACCCGGTGGCGCAGGATATTGTGCGCCAGTTCATGGGCCACCACCGCAGCAAGCTGCTCATCATCAGCGGTCAGTGCCGTCAGCCCCAGCGACACCAGCACCACCCGCCCGTCCGCCGCCGCTGAAATGCGGTCCCGCGCCTCGATCCGAAACTCGCTGGCACAGCCGGTTGGCGCGGCCAGCAGGACCGTGCGCGGCGGACCGCCCACGGCATCGGCCACGGTCAATGCCACCGGAGCACCCAGTGGCTGAATCCGCAGCAAGGCATCCGCCCGCGCCAACCGGGCATGACGATCATCGGTTGGCGCGCTGTCCAGCGGATGGCCGCCAATCGCCAGCACGGCATCGCCCCGCCGCAGCCCCGCCGCCGCCGCCGCGCCGCCAGGGTCCAGCGCCGCCACAAAGGGCGCATCGGCCTGGCCCGCGCCATAGACGCCGCGCGCCGCCGGCCAGCCATCCCCGTCATACAGCCGCGCGTCACCCAGCAACCACCCCGGCGTCGCGGCGCGGTCGGGGCACCATGCCGCATTGCCAATGGCCAAGCGCGCGGCAATCACCGCCAACCGCGCCTCTGCATCGGCCAGCCGGGCATGGACATCGGGGCCATTTGCCGCCGCCCCGGGCTGGGCCAGCAGCAGCAATGACCCCGCGATCACGCCGCCCAACCGAAGAATCATGATCGCCCAACCGATCAATTGTCAGCACCTCAATCATTACGGGGCGTTATGGCGGAGCGCCATCGCCGGGCCGCCGCCCGGCTGCGCGCAGTTCAGCTCTTGGCCATAGCCGAGTTGGCGGCGGTAGGCCAGATTGATCGCTGCGCCCGCGCGATGATAATTTTTCCGCGCGGCCCGCCTTGCAACGCGGCGCGGCTCACCCGATATTATTGTCGTGAATTATTTCGGCCCCATCACTCCTGCGGCTTTGCCAGTGGCCGCGTTCCGACCGGGCCGCGCCGCGCCCGCGCTGCTGGCGCGCTGGTTGTGGCTGGTGGCGGCGCTGGTGATGGCGATCATTGCCATTGGCGGGATTACCCGGCTCACTGAATCCGGGTTGTCGATCACCGAATGGCGGGTGGTGACTGGCACCCTGCCGCCGCTGACCGATGCGGCGTGGCAGGCGGAGTTTGAAAAATATCGCCAGATCCCGGAATATCAACTGATCAACGCGGGAATGTCCTTGGCCGAGTTCAAGTTCATTTACTTCTGGGAATGGCTCCACCGGCTGTGGGGGCGGTTGATTGGCGCGGCGCTGGTGTTGCCGCTGGTCTGGTTTGCGGCGCGGCGGATGGTCCCGGCTGGCTATGGCTGGCGGCTGACCGCGCTGGCCGCCTTGGTGGGGCTTCAGGGAACCATTGGCTGGTGGATGGTCCAGTCGGGATTGGTGGAGCGCACCGATGTCAGCCATTTTCGGCTGGCCGCCCATTTGCTGACCGCTTTTTTCATTCTGGCCGGGCTGGTCTGGACCGCGCTGGATTTGCAGCGGCTGGCGGCTGGCCAGGGCGCGCGGCCAGCGGCGTTCGGCGGCGCGGGCTTTGCGGTCGGCGCGGTGCTGTTGGTCCAGATGCTGCTGGGTGCGTGGACCGCCGGGCTGAACGCCGGACAGGTGGCAAACAGTTGGCCGCTGATGCTGGGGCAATTTGTGCCTGCGGGCATCGACTGGTCGCTTGGCCAGTGGTTTGCCCTGACCCATGATCCGTTTTTGATCCATTTTCTGCACCGCTGGTGGTCGTGGATCGCGGCGGCGACGGCACTCTGGCTGGCGTGGCGCTGCGGGCCCGGCGGGCTTCGCACCGCGCTGGCGGCGGTCATCGCGGTGCAAATGCTGCTGGGCATCACCACGGTGCTAAGCGGCGTGCATATTGTCCCGGCGGTGCTGCACCAACTGATGGGCGGGGTGCTGGTGGCATTGACCGCAGCGGGGCTGCACCGGGTCGGCAGCGCGCCAGCCGCGCTGGCCCACCGCTAAGCCCGGTGCTGGGAGCAATTGCCGCCGGTGCGCTGGCACTGGCATCGGCCATCGGCCCAGCCGCGCCCGACCAGCCAGCCCGCTGCCCCGCATTGGCCAGCGGCCCACAGCCATTCAACCCCCCCGTCGGTTCCAGCCATGCCTATCAGATTCGCCTGGAAATGCCGAGCAGCGGCGGGCCAATGGCGGAATTTGTGCTGGATTACCAGCTGAACTGGCACCGGATGGGGCGTGGTTATCGCCTTGACGCCGTCTTGCTGGCCCCGCTCGCCGCCGTCAATGCGCCGCCGCTGGCCACGATGGCTCAACCGCTGGTCGGTCAGCCTGTCGCCTATTTGGTCAGCGGCGATGGCCGCCAGATCAGCTTGGCGGACAGCGGCGACGCACTGGGCGCGGTCGCACAACAGGCACAGCAGCACGCCGCCGCCAGCGCCCCGGCGAGCGATCTGGCTGCGCGTTTGCGGGCCATGCCCCCATCGGCGCGCCAGGCGCTGATGCTGGCGGACATTCGGGCGCTGCTGGCCGGGACTGGTCAGGATTGGGCCAGTGCCACTGGCGCGAAATGGGCGGACGCCGATTGCCGCCTGCTCAGCTATCGCCCCACCCGCATGAGAACAGAGGGCGAAGGCCCGGCTGGCGCACCGGTGTTGACCGAGACCGAGTGGGTGATCGACACTGCGACCGGGCTGGTGGTGACGGAGACGCAGCACAGCTGGCTGGTCAGCGGCGGACCGTCCGGCAACACGCTGGTCAGCCGCCGGACTCGCCAGCTCCGTGCCCACTGATGCAGAGAATATGCGAACGGTAATATAATACCCGTCAGCAAAGCCCCGGCTGGCTTGACATTCGGCGGCCCGGGCGGCAATGGCCCGCACAGCATGCGGCATCACGTCGGGCAAAACGCCCTACCGCTGTCGCCGCCGCCGTCCTCGATATGGGGGCGGCGTCATTATCTGGAGGAGGTCGCCATGAAGGCGCTGACCAAATCGACCCGATCGGCCAATGCCGCCACGGTCGAAAAAAAGTGGATCCTGATCGACGCCGACGGGCTGGTGGTTGGGCGGGTGGCATCGATCATCGCCAGCATCCTGCGCGGCAAGCACAAGCCCAGCTTTACCCCCCATGTCGATTGCGGGGACAATGTGATTGTCATCAACGCTGACAAGGTGCGGTTCACCGGCAACAAGTTGGCCGACAAAGTCTATTATCGCCACACCGGCTATGCTGGCGGCATCAAGGAATTGACCCCGCAAAAGATATTGGGCGGGCGCTTCCCCGAACGGGTGCTGGAAAAGGCGGTTGAGCGGATGATCCCGCGCGGCCCGCTGGGACGGCAACAGATGCGCAATCTGCGCCTGTTCGCCGGGACTGAGCATCCGCATGGCGCGCAAAATCCCGAAGTGATGGATATCGCGGCGATGAACCGCAAGAATAAGGTGGGTGCATGATGTCTGACACCGTTCAAACCCTCGCCGATCTCGGCACCATTGCCGATGCCGCCACCGGCGCAGCGCCGGTTTCCGGCAACGCCCCCACCCCGCTGCGCGAGCAGCAACTGGACAAGCAGGGCCGGGCCTATGCCACTGGCCGCCGCAAGGATGCCGTCGCGCGCGTCTGGCTGAAGCCGGGCACGGGCCGCATCACCATCAATGGCCGCGACCAGGACGTGTATTTTGCCCGGGCGACGCTGCGGCTGGTCATCAACCAGCCCTTTGGCATCGCCGACCGGATTGGCCAATATGACATTGTCGCCACCGTCAAAGGCGGCGGCCTGTCCGGCCAGGCCGGGGCGGTCAAGCACGGCATTTCCCAGGCACTGACACGCTACGAGCCGGGCCTGCGCAGCGCGGTAAAGGCGGCGGGCTTTCTGACCCGCGACAGCCGCGCGGTCGAGCGCAAGAAATATGGCAAGGCCAAGGCTCGCCGCAGTTTCCAATTCTCGAAGCGTTAATCGCAGGCACATTGCTTTGGGCAGCCGACGGGCTGGCCACAGGGAAGGGGGCGGTCCAGCGATGGGCCGCCCCTTTTTTTCGCCCATGGCCCGGCCGCACCGAATCTCGGCCTTGTGGCGGATTTGCCACATTGCAATGGTGCGCCGGCCCGATATTGGCTCGCGAACAGAGGCAATCTCATGACGATTTTCACTTGCCAAGCCGCTGCGCGGCGCACCGCCCTGCTTGCCACGGTCGCTGCCGCGGCTTTGATCGGGGTGAGTCCAGCGCTGGCCAGTGACACGGTAGCGGTTGTGACCGGGCCAGCCGATCCCTTTGCCGCCCCAGCCCTCGGCAATTATGCCGCGCTGGCCGACAGCGCCCTGTCGCGGGCCAAGCTGCTGGCTGAGGGACCAGAGGCCTATGCCCAAACCCACCGCCTGACCCCGGTGCGGGTGGACCCGCGCATCCTGATCGCCGATCCCGGCACACCGACGACCGCCCGCGACCCGGTGAACATCACCGGCGTCGGCCAGATGGTGGTGGACAATGGCGATGGCACGGTGGGGCTGTGCACCGGATCGCTCATCAACCCCCGCACGGTGTTGTTTGCCGCCCACTGCGTGAATGTGCGCGGTGCCACCGATTATGGTGGGCAAAGTCGCGGCGTGCCGATTGCCTTTGGCTTTGCCGCCGACAATTTGCCCGCAGCCATCGCATGGCTGGACAATGGCAACCAGACCAGTGTGGCCGACCATATCTACAACGTCAGCCATGTCGCCTATAACCCGCTGTCGCTGGTTGACGACAATGCCTTTCTGTTTGGCGATGTGGCCACCGCGACGCTGGACACCCCGGCGGCGGGCATTCCGACGTGGGCTTTGCTGTTTTCGCCGCTGCCTGATCCGGGCACGATTGGCGCGGCGGGCACCGGCTATCAGGTTGCGCTCAGCGGCTATGGCGGCAACGGCACCGGCACCAGCGGCTCGCGGCCGATTGATTTCCGGCGGCGCATTGCCGGCAATATGTTGGGCGCGCTCGCATCGCTGGACGATTTGACCGGCTTTTTGTTTGGCTTCACCGATGGCCTGCCCCAGAATCTGTATTGGATCGACTTTGACGACCCGCGCCGGGGTACAGCGGCGGCCAGCCCGTTCGATTTCAACATCTGGCGCGACAATGCTCTGCCGAACGAGGGCAATACGTCGGGCGGCGACTCCGGCGGCCCGCTGATCCTGGATCAGGCGTTTGACAAGCCGGTGGTCATTGGGGTGCTGTCGGGCGGCTATACCCGCTTTTTTGACGGCCAGCCTGCCAATGGCTTTGGCACCACCTCTTTTTACCAGCCATTGTTCCTGTATTGGGATTGGATCGCGGCCAACAACCCCTATCGCTACGCCTCGGCCAAGGCCGGCAATGGCAATTGGGAAGATGGCAATCACTGGGTCACCAATTTGGACCCGGCCTATCAGGTGATCGTGAACGGCCAGTTGGTCAATGGCACCCCCACGACCCCCGGCCTGGCCAATGCACCGGGTCAGCCGGGCTTTGGCCAGATTTGTATTCAATCCGGTGGGTTCAGCGAGTGTCAGGACATCGCCACCGGCGCGATCACCAGCGAGGCCCGGCCGATTGGCACCGGCGATGCGGAAGCGCCGGCAACCCTGACCGATGGCGGTGCGACCGTCACCATTGCCGGGCTGGCGAGCGACCGCAGCGACAACGCCGCGGTGCAGGCGCTGGCGGAAGGTGGCGGCCCGGTTGCCACCGTTGCTGCGGCGGCCCCCGCCAACCCGGCCCCGACGCTCGCCAACGGCCTGGCCGGAGCCAGTGGCTTTGTGCCGAACAACAGCAATGGCAATGCTGCGGCGGGGGTCGGTGCGCGCTATTTCGACATCACCCTGTCGGCGGCGGGCACCACCACGCTGAACAGCATGGTGACGATCGACAAGCTGACCTTGGCCGGGGCCAGCGCGGGCCTGACCATCGCCAGCGGGGCGTCGCTGACCAGCCTGACTGATATCGGCCAGATTGCGGGCACGATGATCGTCAATGGCCGGCTGACCACGCCCGGCGATTATGTGCTGATGACCGGGGGGCTTCAGGGCAGCGGCACCATCACCACGCCATTTTTCACCAGTGCGGCCGGGGCGATTGCACCCGGCACGCCAACCACCATCGGCACGCTGACCTTTGCCGGCAATGTCGTGCTGGGCGCGGGCAATGGCACCTTCATCAACCTTGGCCCGGCAGGAACGTCGGACCGAATCGCGGTGACCAGCGGCGGCACGGCGGCGCTGGACGGTGCGGTGCTGTTCAGCCCGGTGGCCGGGCACATGATCCGCGCTGGTGATCGCCACACCATCGTCACCGCTGCTGGCGGGGTTGACGGCCGCTTTACTGTCACCCAGCCGATCAGCGCCATCCTGTCGCCTACGCTCAGCTATACCGCCAATGCGGTGGAGGTGCGGATCGCAGCGGGCAGCTATCGCAGCGTCATCGACCCGGCCTCGCGGGTGCAGGCGGCCTATGCCCAGTTGCTCGATGGCTCGCGGTCCCAATATGGCCAACTTGCCGATCTTTACGGCCCGCTGGACCTGTTCAACGCCGCGTCGATCCGCGCAACGCTGGACAGTTGGGCGCCGCGCACCGAAACGCTGCGCAGCAATACGGCAACGGCGGCGATTGACACCATGTCGCGCTTCCACCGTGATCGGCTCGCCCAGATTGGCGGCGGCGGCATGGGCGGCACGCTGGCGATGATCGGCAAGCCCGCCGAAGTGGCGGCGCTGAACCTGTCGGCGGTCGGCGCTGCGGCGATGCAGGTGCGCAGCGACAGCGGCGGCACCGCGCTGATGCCGAACAAATTGCCCGATCATGTCAGCGGCTTTCTGGCCGGCGGCTATATCGACGGCAACAGCAGCCCAATGTCCACGGCTGTGCCGCTGGGCGGCCGCGACCGCTATGACGGCTACTTCGTGGCGGGCGGTCTGGAAACCGCAGTGGGTGATACCGGCCAAATCGGCCTGTCGCTCAGCTATACCAAGCTGAGCGGCACCACCGGGGTTGCTGGCGGCACCGCCGACATCGGCCTGATCCAGGGCACGCTGTACAGCCGGGGCGAATTGGGCAGCGGCATCGTGCTCGACTCGATGGTCAGCGCGGGTGTGATCGACACCTCCACCCGGCGCACGGCGGCGCTGGGCATGGCGGTATCCACCCTGACCGCCGACGCACAGGATCTGGCGGTGACGGCAGAGGTTGGCCTGTCAAAAGCCTATGATCTGGGCAGCGTGCAATTCGGCCCACGCGCCGCCGTTCGCGCCAGCCATTTGGGCTTTTCGACCACCAAGGAGGTCGGCGGGCCGCAGGCGCTGCGGATTGAACGCCCCAATTATACGGCGGTACAGGCGCGCGGCGGCCTGTTCCTGACCGGCAGCGGCGATGCGGCGGTCCGGCCATATCTCAGCGCAGATTTCGTGCATGTGATCGACGGACCGGCCAGCAATTTCGGGGCCAGCTTTGCCGGAGCGCCGGTGCCGAACGTCACCTTCGATCTGGCCGGGACCGACCGCAACTGGGGCGAGGTGAGCGGCGGCATCACCGTGCGGACCGGCAAGGTTGACTTGTCGCTGACCGCTGACACCACCATCGGCCGGGGCGATCTGGAAAACCGCAGCTATCGCGGGTCGGTCACTTTCCGCTTCTGATCGCGGGAATGTAAAAACGGGCGGGCCAGTCCATCTGGCCCGCCCGTTCTTTTGTAAGCCGCAAATTCAGCGGAAGGACAAGATCGCCACCATCACCAGCGAATAGACCGCAATGCCGCCGCCGATCAGCACATAGGGCAGGTTGCTGGTAACCGTCGCCCGCGCCATCGAGCCAATCTGGCCCAGCAGGTCGGGCCAGGTGTAGCTGACAAAATCGCCCTGGGTGAACAGCGCCTTGATTCGCCCCTGATCGTCCACCACCGGCAAGCGGCGGAACCGTTCGTTCGACATGATCCGCAGCCAGTCGAGCATATTGTCGGTTTCGCGGGCGGTGCGCGGGTCGGGGGTCATGATCGCGCTGAGCGGGGTGGTTGCGGCGTCCAGTCGCTGCTGCACCAATTTGTTCATCACATCGCGCTCGGTGACCACGCCGATCACCTTGTCATCGCCGTCAACAATAATCACGCAGCCATAGTTTTTGGCCACCATCAGCCCAACCCCGTGCGCCACCGTCTCGTCGGGGCGGGCGGTGATGGGTTTGGGCTTGGACGCATATTCGGTCCGGTCCATCAGCCGGGTGCCGGGCCGCTCGGATGTCTCCACCATATTGCTCTCCTTGATGCGCCCGGGGCAACGCCGCCGGACAGCCTCAGTCTGCGCCGCTTTTGTCCGCTGCGCAAGCCGGGGGGTATTGCCGCAAAACTGTCGCGATTTTGCCGCTTTTCTGCCGCCAAACCGACGCTGACCCGTCGCATATCTAGCCCAAGGCGGCGGCAACCGCCACCATAACCGAAGGCAATTTCACCATGTCCAGCCTCTCCCCCGCCTGCCCCCGCTTCGCCGCCCTGTTGCTGGCGGGCACCGCCGCCGCTGCCCCCGCCGTCGCGCTGGCCCAGCCGGTCGCCGATGCTGACGCCGGCCGTTCAGATAGCGACATCATCATCACCGCCCAGAAAATCGAACAGCGCGCCGCCGATGTGCCGATCACCATTTCCGCGCTGACCGGGGCGCGCATGACCGAATTGGGGGTCAGCGACCTTGACGAATTGTCCGCCTTTGTGCCGGGGCTGAACATTCAGGAGCAAAGCGCCAACAACCCCGGCATCGTGATTCGCGGGATCACCTCTGACAGCGGCTCGGCGCAGCAAGGGCCGCGCGTGACGCTCTATTACAACGGGGTGGACATCAGCCGGTCGCGCGGCAGTTATCAGGCGATTTACGATCTGGAACGAGTCGAGGTCATCAAGGGACCGCAAGCGACGCTGTTCGGCACCGCATCGGCGGTCGGCGCGATCAGCCTGACCTCCGCGCGCCCGCGCCCTGGTTTCTCGGCCGAGGTCACGGCCGGCATCGGCAATTTTGACCAGCGGCTGCTCAGCGGCTTTGTGAATGCCGGGTCGGACGTGCTGGCCGGGCGCTTGGCGTTCGAGGTGCGCAAGCGCGATGGTTTTGTCGAAAATCTGTCGCCACGTCAGGATCGCGAGCTTTACGCCCAGGATCAGGTCGGGGTGCGCGGTTCGGTGCGCTTTCAGCCCGACGACGGCACCACCATCGACCTGATCGGCACTTGGGACCGGCAGCGCAACGGTGGCACCCCCTTTGTCTCGCGCGCGCTGCCGACTGAGGCCGGGCCGGGCAATCCCTTTGGCCAGGCGCATCTGGGCGGATCGCCGCGCTCAGCGACCGTGCTCGGCAATGACCAATTGGGGCTGGAGCGCGATGTCTATGACATCAACCTGACCGCCACGATCGACGTGCAGGACGGGCTGACCTTTACCACCGTCAACGGCTATCGCCGCTTCGACAGTCTGGAGGTGTTCGACGCCGATGGCTCTGCCGCTTGGTATCTGGAATTTGCCGAATTGGCCAAGGGCTGGCAGGTCAGCCACGAAGGCCGTTTTGCCTATGCCGACCCCAATTGGCGGGCGGCGTTCGGCTGGAATGTCTTTCACGAAGACAATCTCCAGAACGTCCCCTTTTCCACCGAAGAGGGCACCTATTTGCAATGCGCGGCGCGGCTGATCCCAAATTTGCCCTGTGTCAACAGCGCCGGGGTGGTGACGGCGGCGCAGGCCACCGGGATTTTGACCGGCGGACTGGCCACCACCATCCCTTATCAAAGCGTGTTTGAAAATCAGGGGCAGAACAGCAGCTATTCGGTGTTTGCCGACACGACCTGGATCCCCGCCCCGGCGGTGGAGTTCACCGTGGGCGTGCGCGCGCTGATCGAACAGCGCCGGTCCGGCTTTGTCGCCACCGTGGCCCGCCCCGCGCTGAATCCCACCGCGTTTTCGCTGATCCCGGGGCAAGTTGACACTGGCGGGCGGACATTCACCGCGCAAAAAAGCTATAGCGCAATCCTGCCGCGCCTGAACTTGTTGGTGCGGGCCACCGACAATCTCAACCTGTTTGCCACCGTGTCAAAGGGCCGCCGCTCGCCGGTGGTGCAATTGGGGGCGCGGCGCGAAAACGGGGTGCCGGTCGCGAACCTGCAACTGGTGCCAGAGGAAAATGTCTGGAATTACGAGCTGGGCGCCAAATTTGGCGGCGGCCTCGTCTCTGGCGCGCTGGGCGTCTATTTGCAAAAATATGACGGGTTTCAGGTCAGCGTGATTCAGCCCAATGGCACCACTCTGACCCAAAGCGCGGGCAGCGCCAGCAATTTGGGGGTCGAGGCGGAGCTGGCGGTGCGTCCGGCAAGCTGGCTGAACCTGTTTGGCAATGTCGGCTTTATCGATGGCGGCGTTGCCCGGAACAACAGCTTTGCCCCCGCCTTTGCCGGCGCGCGCTTCCGCCTGCAACCGGAATGGCAGGCGGCGGCGGGGTTGACGCTGGATGTGCCGCTGGGCGGGTCGGCGCGGCTGTTCGCAACGCCGACCGTCACCCACCGCAGCCGGATTTTCTTTGAACTGCCCAACAACCCCGCGATTTCCCAAGGGCCGACCACGCTGGTCAATGTGCGCGCCGGGCTGGCGTTTATGGACGATCGGTTTGAACTGGCCGCCTTTGTCCGCAATGCCACGAACCGCGAATATCTGCTCG
>DAIUBZ010000050.1:0-10718 GCA_036846445.1 Sphingopyxis sp.
GGGGCGGCGGCCATCGTCAAGGCCGGCTCGGCCCCGCCGTGGGCCGGGGTGGGCGGCTCCGGTGCGCCGCCGGTTTCCGGGTCGCCGGCGGCGCTGTCCGTCATCTGGGCAATGGTGGCCCGGTCCGGCAACGGGCTGGGCTGCACTGGTTGCATCCGCGCTGGCGGGGGTGCGGGCGGGCTGTCCGGCGCAATCAGCGCGGCAAAGCTGGCGTCCACCCCCATTTGGCGATCGCCGGCAGGTGCGGCGGCCACCGGCTCAGCCGGGCCAGCCAGGGTGGCAGGCGGCGGCGCGGCGATCATGCGGGCACCAATTCGGCGGCGGGCGCGGCCAGATTGGCCGCCGCCGGGCCGGTCAGGCTGCCCACCACGCGCAGGCGGCAGCCCGGGTCAATTTCTGCCTGCGCCAGCACGGCGATGCCGGGCCGCGCCCGGGCGGCAATAGCGCGGATATAGGGGCGCAGCTCGCTGCTGACCAGCAACACCGGGGTCAGCCCGTCGCTGGCCCAGCGGTCCCACGCCCGGTTCAGTTCCGCCGCCAATTGCCGCACCAGCGATGGCGCCAGCTCCAGCCGCCGCCCCGCCGCGCCCGGGGTACCGTCGCCGACCATCGCGGCGGCGCAGGCGGCTTCCCACCCCTCACCCAGCAGAGCAGCGGCCAATTCGCCGCCCTGCGCGGGGTCGGCATATTGGGCGCTGATCTGGCGAGCCAGCCGGGCGCGGACATATTCCACCTGTGCCGCCAACGGAAATTGCCCGCCCGCCTGTTCGCCCAGCGCCTCGACGATGGTTGGCAGATCGCGGATCGACACGCCTTCCGCCAACAGCAATTGCAGCACCTGTTGCAACTGGGCCAGCCCCACGCGGGCCGGGATCGTGTCAGCGATCAGCTTGGCATGGCCGCGATGGACATGGTGGACCAGATGATGAACCGCGTCATAGTCCAGCAAACTGGCCATCCGCGCCCGCACAACCTCGGTCAGATGGGTCATCAATATGGTGGCCGCGTCCACCGCCGCCAGCCCGGCTGCTGCCGCCGCATCGGCCAGCGCCGGGCTGATCGCCCATGCGGGCAGGCCGAACACCGGCTCGGTGGCGGCCCGGCCCGGCAGCGGCGGCGGGGTGCCATCGGCGGTAATGACCAGCATTTCGGTGGGGTCCGCCGTGCCGCGCCCGGCCTCTATCCCCCGGATCGCGATCGTATAGGCGGTGGTGGCCAGCGCCAGATCGTCAACAATCCGCACCTTGGGCAGAATGAAGCCATATTCCTCGGCCCAGCCCCGCCGCAGGATGCGGATTTGCTCATCCAGCGCCCGCTCGCCGCCGCCGCCGCGCAGCAGCGGCAACAGCGCCGCGCCGATGGTCAGGCGAATGGGGTCCATGCTGACGGCTTCGGCCATTTCCGTGTCCTCATCCACCGCCGCTGGCGGCATGGCGGCGGCGGCAGCGTCGGCGGCGGCCAATTGGTCACTGGCGGCCAGGCCGCGCCACGCCTGCCACCCGCACAGCGCGGCCAGCGCGGCAAAGGGGATGAAGGGCAGCCCGGGGAGCAGCGCCAGCGTAGCCAACAGCGCCGACGACAGCCCGAATGCCCTGGGAAATCGCCCCAATTGGCTGGCCAGCGCGGCCCCGGCCCGCCCGGTCATCCCGCCCTTTGCCACCAGCAACCCGGCGGCGACCGAGATAATCAGCGCGGGCACCTGACTGACCAGCCCGTCGCCAACGGTCAGCAGCGTATAGGTGCGAAATGCCTCCGCCAGCGGCAGGCCGTGTGACGTCGTCCCCACGATCAGACCGATGACGATGTTGATCCCGGTGATCAGCAGCCCGGCGACCGCATCGCCCTTCACAAATTTGCTGGCTCCGTCCATCGCGCCGAAAAAGCCACTTTCGGCTTCCAGCTCGGCGCGGCGCGCGCGCGCGGTGGTCTCGTCGATCATCCCGGCGTTCAAATCGGCGTCGATGGCCATTTGCTTGCCGGGCATGGCATCCAGACTGAACCGCGCCGCCACCTCGGCGATGCGCCCCGCGCCCTTGGTGATGACGATGAAATTGATCGTCACCAATATCAAAAAGACGGTGATGCCGATCAGCGTTTCCCCGCCCATCAAAAAGCCGCCAAACGCGGCAATCACGTCACCCGCGGCATCCGGCCCCTGATGGCCATTGGCCAGAATTAGCCGCGTGGATGCCAGATTCAGCCCCAGCCTTAGCAAGGTGGCGATCAACAAAATCGTCGGAAACGCCGACAGGTCCAGCGGTTTTTCGATAAACAGTGCGACCATCAGCACCAGCACGGCAAAGGTGATCGACAGCGCCAGCCCCATGTCCAGCAGCCACGCCGGCATCGGCAGGATCAGCATGGCGATGACCATCACCACCGCCAGCGCCAGCGCCATGTCGCGGCCCGCGCCCATCCGTGCGGCCCAATAGCCGATGCCGCGCGCGGCGATCATGGGCGCAGCACCCCGCCGGGCCGGCCAGTCCCCGCCGACTGGTGGGCAAAATCGCGCAATTTGTTGCGCATCGTTCGCACGGAAATGCCCAGCAGCGCCGAGGCCTGGGTGCGGTTGCCGCGCAGCCGCCGCAGGGTCGTTTCAATCAGCGCCCGCTCGACACTGGCCATCGACAGGCCGACCAGCCGCTCCACGGCAATACCATGGGTGTCGCCGCGCGCGATGGCCAGCGCCGTGGCCGCTCCCGCGCTGTCCAGCGGCAGCGACAGATAGTCGGCGGCCCCCATGCGGATGGCCTGAGCCGCCGCAACCGCCGGGGCCGCGACGCTGCACACCACCAGCGGCGGCGGCGCGGCCCGGCGGCGCAGCGCCAGCACCAGCGCGGCATAGGGCAGGGCCAGATCGCACAGCACCAGATCACAGCCACCACCATCAGCCAGCGCAGGATCTGCGCCCGCCGCCCGCGCGGCATCCGCGCCCGCCGCCAGCGCGGCGGCGGCCCCGCTAATGCCGTCGTGGACCACCAGCCGGGCTCCGGCAGCGATCAGCGCGGCGGCGCTGGCGCGCACCGCCGGGTGCGGCGCGGCGACCAGCATAATCCGGGCGGCGGTCATGGCGCGTCCTGAACAATCTGGGTGACGGTTACGCCCAATTGGCCGTCGATCAGCACGGCCTCGCCGCGCGCGATCAACCGGTCATTGGCCAATATATCCACCGGCTCGCCCAATTGGCGGTCCAGCACCACCACAGAACCGGCGGCAAAGCCGAGCAAATCGGCCACCGCCACCCGGCTGCGGCCCAGCACAACCTCGACCCGCACCGGAATATGGGCCAGGGCCGCCAGCGGATCGCGGCTGCCCGCTGTGCTTGGTGGAGGAGCGGGGGGCGCGGGCGTGCCGGGTGCTGGTGGCTGGCTGGTCGTCGCGGCGGCGGCGGCCATCTGGCTCAGCGCGTCGCCAGCATCGGCGGGGGCGGCCACGGGGGCGGCACCCGCCAGTTCTTCCTCGGTCGGCAGTCGGCTCATTGGTTCATCCATTTGCGAATTACGGCGGTCGATTCAATCGGATTGGCGGCAATGGCGCCGCCCAGCCGGGCAAGCGAGGCCGCTTTGATGCCGCCCTCTGCCCCGGCGGCGGCGATTTCCTCTTCCAGCCGGGCCAGGCTGGTCGGCCCGCTGGCGATCAGGCTGGGCAGCGGATTGGCGGCGATCATGCCCGGCGGCGGCGCAGTCCCGGCGCTGCCCGCTTCATCCGCCGCGGCTGGGCCGGGCAATGCAGCGGGGTCCATCGGCGCGGGCGTTCCGCGTTCGCCCGGCCCCCGGCGGATCAGCCGCAGCGCGTAAATCCCCGCCGCGGCGACCAGCGCCAATTTGGCAAGGTCGAGCAGCCCGCCCAGCGGCAGCGCGGCCAGCCAGTCGGTGCCGGGGTCAGCGGCGGCGGTGGGCCGGACGAACGCGAGCGGTTCGACCGCCACATTGTCGCCCCGCGCCTCGTCATAGCCCACGGCATTTTCCACCAGCCGCCGCAGCCGCTCGACCTGAGCGGCGGGCATCGGTTTGCCGCCGCTGTCCACCATCACCGCGACGGTCAGCCGCTTCACCCCGCCCGGCACCGTGATGATGGTCCGGTCAGCCCGGCTGTTTTCATAGGTGATTTCCTCGGATGTCTCGTTGCCGGTGGTCAGTGCGCCGCCGCCACCCGCCACCGCCGGGGCCCCGCCGGGCAATTGTTCGCTGACCGCTGCTGCGCCTGCGGTGTCGCTGCTTTGCTGGCGGTTGGCGCTTTCCACGCTGGTCTGGCGGGCGATGACCTGGCGGTCGGGGTCATATTCGCGCACCTCCTCGCGCCGCTGGTCGCGGTCCAATTCCACACTGACCTCGGCCCGCACTTTGTCTGCACCCACAATCGGGGCCAGCATCGCCTCGATCTCGGCCCGCATCCGGGCGGCGGTGGCGGCGGCGCGGCTGTCCAGATCGCCGCCATCGCCGCCGCCGCCGACCGCCCCGGACCCGGCGCGGGCTAGCAGCCGCCCCTTCTGATCCACCACGGCGACGGCATCGGGGGCCAGATCGGCCACCGCCGCGCTGACCAGATGGCGGATGGCGGCGATGTTTTCGGCGGTCAGGCTGCCGCGCACATTCACCGTCACCGACGCGCTGGCCGGGCGCGGATTTTGGATCAGCAGCCCACGTTCGGGGATCACCAGATGCACCCGGGCGCTGGTCACGGGCTGGAGCGTGGCGATGGAGCGGGCCAATTCGCCCTCAATCGCCCGGGTCGCATCCAGCCGCTCGCGGGCGGCCGACAGGCCAAATGCGGGCTGAGCGTCCAATATCGCATAGCCCAGCGGCCCGCCCAGCGCCTCGTCGGCCAGCCCCATCCGCAGCTCGGCCAGCCGGGCGCGCGGGGCCATGATCGCGGTGCCATCGGCGCTCAGTTCAAATGGTGTGCCGGTCTGAGTCAGTTGCTCGGTGATGCTGCGCGCCTCGCCGGGGGCCAGATCGGTGTAGAGATAGCCCATGTCGCCCGGCCCGCTGGTCGCCAGCCACGCCATCGCCCCCAGCATCGCCGCCGCCACCCCGCCGATCAGCCACAGGCGGCGCGGCCCCAGCGCCGCCGCTGTGCGCGCCCATGGCGCGGCCAGCGGGTTGGGGGGCGCAGCGGGAACGGGAACCGGAACAGCGGATGCAGGCGACTGGCTCATGCGCTTATCTTAGGATGGCCCATTCGGCGCGGCGGCATCGGGGGCGGAAAAATTTGCCGAGTCACCGCCGCTGGACAGGGCAGGGTCTGCCCCGCCGCCCGGGGCGGCAAACATGGCCCCGCCGCCCGGGGCGGCAAAGACGGCCCCGCCGCCAAGGCCGGGGGCAAAGCCAAGATTCAGCCCAGCCAGCGCGCCCGCCAGTGCCGCCCGGCGGTGGGCGGCAGTGGCGGCCAGATCGCCGCCGTCCCAATCAATCCGGGCATCACCAGCCGCGACCTCGGGGTCCGGGCAGATCTGGATGGCCAGCCGCCGCCGGTCCGCGCCGCCGCCCGTCCCGTCATGGGCGTCGATCAATGTGGTCAGGGGCGCAATCAGGTCCGGGTGAACCGTGACGCGCAGCATGGTGCCGCGTGCCACCTGATCGGCGGCGGCGGCAATGGCGGCGGCAATCGCCCCGGCGGGCTGCTCGGCCACCGCCCGCCCCGCCAGCGCCGCCGCCGCCGCCAGCGCCAAATCGGCGGCGGCAGCGGTGATTGCGCCGGTTTGTGCCGCCATCGCGGCGTCCAATTCGGCCATGGTGGCGGCAATCTGGTCCAGACTGGTGGCGGCCATCATCCGGCCATCGTCCAGCATCGCCGCCTCGCCGGCGCTGCGCCCCTCGGCATGGGCGGCGGCCACCGCGTCGGCGTGGGTGGCGGCCAGCGCGGCCAGCTCCGCCTCCGCCGCCAGCGCCCGGGCGCGCCAGTCCGCGGCGGGCGGAACCGCAGGCACGGCGGCCAGATCGGCGTCAAAGCGCAGCGGGCGCACGCCAGTGGCGGGTTGGGGCAGTGGCGCAAATGGCATCAGAAAATCAGCGTTTCATCTTGCTTGGGATCAATCAGGACAATCTCGCCCCGATCCGCCAGATTTTTCGCCAGCCGCACCAGGGCGGACTGGGCATCTTCGCACTCGCGCACCCGCACTGGCCCCATGGCGGCAATATCGCCCAGCATCATCTTGGCCGCCCGCTCGGTCATGCTGGCCAGGAACAGGTCGCGCATCGCCTCGTCGGCTCCCTTCAGCGCCAGTGCCAGCGTCTTCTTGTCGGCTTGCTTGACCAGTGTGGCGATGGCGGCGGGCAGCAAATTGCCCAAATCGGCAAAGGTGAACATCAGTGCCCGGATCCGGGTGGCGGCATCGGGCGCGGCCTGGTCCAGTTCGGCCAGCATCGCCTCCTCGGTCTGGCGGTCCAGCGCGTTGAACAATTCGGCCATCGCCTCAAACGGATCGCGGCGGCGCGACCGGGCCAGATTCTGCATGAATTCGTGGCGCAGCGTGTTTTCAATTTCGCCCAGCACATCCTTTTCCACCGTGTCGGCGGTCAGCATCCGCTGAACCACATCGACGGCAAAGGGGCGGGGCAGGGCGGCCAGCACCCGCGCGCCATGGTCGGTTTTCAGGCGGCTGATGATGACGGCGGCGGTCTGGGGATGTTCATGGCGCAGATATGACGCCAGCATCGTCTCGCTGACGTTCGACAATTTGTCCCACATCGTCCGCCCGGCAGGGCCGCGAATATCCTCCAAAATATCCTTGATCATCGCATCGGGCAGGACATCGCGCAGCAAGCGTTCGGTGGTTTCAAAACTGCCATGCATCGACGCCATGCTGGACACGTCAGCGGCAAAGCGGCGCAGCAGATATTCCACAGCGCGCGCCGGCACCGAACCCAATTGCGCCATCGCGGCCGACAATTCCTTGACCTCGTCCCGGCCCAATTGTTCCCACATCGGCGCGCCATGGTCACGCCCCAGCGCCAGCATCAACGCGGCGGCGCGCTGCGGTCCGGTCAGGCCAGCCACTTCGGCAGGCTCAATCGGCATTCCCGTCATGGTCCCCGCTTTCGTCATTGCCGCCGCCTTTCCTGCTGATCGCCCATTGCTGCTATTATAGGCAAAGACAGCGCCGCCAGCGGCGTGCGGGCAGGAGAATGTGGCGATGACAGCAGGGGCAGGACCAACCAGCCTGAATCTGGGCCTGGCCGCCCAGATGCGGCACCTGACCGCGCGGCAACAGGTGGTGGCGGGCAATATCGCCAATGCCGACACGCCCGGCTATCGCGCGCGCGATCTGGCCCGGCCCAATTTTGCGGCGCTGGTGCGTGGGGCGGCGGCGGGGGGCGGCTCGCCGCAAATCCGCCTGTCGCCCAGCCTTGCCGCCATGGGGGCCACTGCGCCCGGGTCGGCGGGCGCGGGCCGGGCGGTGGCGATGGGCGGCGGCGAGGTAAAGCCCAATGGCAACAGCGTGGGGCTGGAGGATCAGCTGCTGGCCATGGGCCAGATTCAGGCGGATTTTGCCCTGACCGCCAACCTGTATCGCCAGCGCCGGGGGCTGTTGGCCAGTGCGCTGGGGCGGCCCCGGGGCTGATGGGGTGCGGCCAGGGGCCGCCGCGCGCCTATTCGCCCAATTGATCGCCGATCTGGCGCAGCACCCGGTCCTGTGCGTTCACCAGCGTGCGCACCTGCGCCCGCGCTGCGGCCAGCTCGGCAAAGCCAGCAAGATTGTTCGCCGCCAAGGCGGCCAGCAGTGCCTGATCCAGATTGGCGAGCGCAGCGGTGGCCGGGGCGCGCACCGCGTTCAGCCGCGACAATTGCTGCTGGCCGATCACCCATGGCTCGGCGGGCGCGCGCCCCGCGCCAGCCGCAGCCAGCCGCTCCGCAGCTGGCCGGGCGGCGGCAAAGGCGGCGTCAGCAGCAGCGGCCTGGCCCCGCCACGCCGCAATATCAGCGGCCAGCGCCGCGCCGGGCGGCCCGGGCGGCGGCGGTGGCGGCGGCGCTGCTTCGCCAGACGATTCGGCGGCGCGCCGGTCCAGGGTTGGAAAATCATCCAGCGACCCGGCGCTGCACCCGGCGAGCGCGGCCAAAGGCAGGGTGATGGCCAGACGCGACACGGCAACAGGGGCGAACATTCGGGCCATGGCCCGGCTATATGCACGGACGGCGGCGGCGGCAAGCCGCGAATCGGACGGCGGTGGCGCGGCCCATGCCGCTCGGTTTGCGGCGGCCAATCGGTATTGCTGGTGCCGGACGCGCTGAAAAATCGCCCGCAGGCCGCGATTTGCGGGCCGGGCGCCGGGCTTGCCAATTGACAGGCTGGGCGGTGCTGGTTAAGGGCACCGACTTTCCCACAGAACCGGGGACGCTGGCTGCCCAGGCAGTGCGGCGGTGCCTTGGCTGTCAATTTGATGGAAGTGATCCCATGTTCGCTATCGTGCGCACCGGCGGCAAACAATATCGCGTTACCGCTGGCGATAAAATTGCGATTGAGAAGATTGCCGGTGAAACCGGCGATGCGGTCACCCTGGGTGATGTGCTGCTCGCCGGGGTCGATGGCGAAACCGCCAGCACTGACGGCGTGGTGGTGTCTGCCGAAATCATTGCCCAGACGCGCGGTGAAAAGGTGATTGTGTTCAAAAAGCGCCGTCGCCACAATTATCGCCGCCGCAATGGTCACCGGCAGTCGCTGACCTTGCTGAAAATCCTGAGCGTCGGTGCCCCGGCCAAGTCCGCGAAAAAGGCGGCGGCCAAGACTGAACCCAAGGGTGAATCGGCGGATGCCAGCCCCGCGACCACAGCCTGATCCGCATCCGCGCGGATTGGCAGCAATTATCTGAATTAAGGAAACCCGAACATGGCACATAAAAAAGCTGGTGGTTCATCGCGCAATGGCCGCGATTCAGCCGGTCGCCGCCTGGGCGTCAAGAAATTTGGCGGTGAAGTGGTGATTGGTGGCAACATCATCATTCGTCAACGCGGCACCCGCGTCTATCCCGGCGTGAATGTCGGCATTGGCAAGGATCATACCCTTTATTCACTGGCTGAAGGCCGGGTTCGCTTCCATGACGGCAAACAGGGCCGCAAATATGTGTCGGTCGATGCCATGGCAGAGGCGGCGGAATAAGCCCCCGTAGGCAGCTCCAATCACATGAAAAAGGCCCGGGGCAAACCGGGCCTTTTTTTGTCGAAGATATTGGGCCTATTTGCCCATTTTGCTGGCCATCCGCATGATGTCATCCAGCGGGTTGCCATCACCGTTCAGGTCCAGCATGCTGGCCAGGCCGCCCAGCCCGCCGCTTGCTGGCTTTGCCCCGCCCGCCGCCGCGCCGCCACCGCCCAGCGCCGCGCCGACCATATTGCCGATCATGCCGCCCAGCCCGCCAGCGCCGCCGGACCCGCCGCCGCCCAGCGCCGCACCCACCATGGCGCCCAGCCCGCCGCCGGATTGTCCATCGGCGCTGCCGCCCGTCTGCCGCGCCATATATCCCGCCGCCAGCATTGCCAGCATCGGCAGCATTTTCTTGAGCAGATCACTGCTCAGCCCGGTCTGGCCGGCGGCGTGACCGGCCACTTGGCGGCTGACGTCTTTTGACCCGAAAATCTGGCCCAGCACCGCATTGCCCTGCTCCACCGGCGTCGGCTGGGGCGCCAGCACCGCGTCCAGCAGGCCGCCGCCGCCCATACCGCCCAGCATGCCCGCCAGCCCGTCCAACCCGCTGGGCGCTGCCTGTTTCTTAAAGCCGCCCAATATGGCAGGCAACAGCGCCTCTGCGCCCAATTTGGCCTGAGCCGACGGCACGCCCAATTCCTTGGCAATGGCGTCCAGCCCGCCGGCCTGCGCCAGCAAATCCGCGATATTCATGGGCAACCCCCGCTTGTGTGTTGATGGTGCGCGGATGCTATCAGCCCCGGCGGCGCGCGCCAAGGCCGCCGCTGCTTTTATTGCGGCGTCCGGCAAAATGCCCTATGATACACACCGGCATGGATGGCTGGCATCGCGTGCCAGAGACATAGCAAAAGGGAATCGCACGATGAGCATTTTTGGACGGATTAAAGACGCGATTTTTGGCAAAAAAGCTCAGGCTGCCGAGGCACCAGCCATGCCGATGGCGGCACCCGCCGCCCCGGCAGCCCCCGCTGCGCCAGTGCACATCAGCGATGTCGATGTCGCCGAAGTTCTGGCCGCTCAGGCGATTGAATCTGGCCAGGATTTGAACTGGCGCACCTCGATCGTTGACTTGCTGAAGGTGCTGGGCATCGACCCCAGCTATGCCAACCGCAAGGAATTGGCCGAGGAATTGGGCAATACCAGCTACAGCGGCACCGCTGAGGACAATATCCTGCTCCACAAGCAGGTGATGCAGGCGCTGGCGAAAAATGGCGGCGTGATCCCGGCGGAACTGACCGACTGATCACCGCTTGCGGCCAGCCGGGACGGGCGCGGCACATGATTGCCGCGCCCGCCCTGCTGCGCTACCCAGCGGCCATGATGGCCTTTTCAACATGAGCGCGGTCATTGCGCTGGTCGACGATGACCGCAACATCCTGCAGTCGGTCGCGCTGGCGCTTCAGGCCGAGGGTTTTGTGACCCGCCTGTACAGTGACGGCGAGGCGGCGCTGAAGCCGCTGATCGACAATCCGCCGGATTTGGTGGTGCTGGACATTAAAATGCCGCGGATGAACGGGCTGGAGCTGCTGCGGCGGTTGCGGGCGGTCAGCGCGATGCCGGTGATTTTCCTGACGTC
>DAIUBZ010000051.1:0-10699 GCA_036846445.1 Sphingopyxis sp.
CGGTTACCCGCACCCGCTGCGGCTGGCCATCATCCAGGTGGCGCAGTTCCATAATGTCGCGCGCCGCCTCATCCGGGCCGTAAAGATTGCGGTAATTGGCGGTAAAGGCATCGGCGAACCGCCCGGCCAGCACCGCCGCCCGCCCGGCATCATTGGCCAGCGCCAGCTCCGCCGCCACCGCCGGCACCCAGCCGCGCACCATCTGTTTCAGCGCCGCGTCCAGCGCCGCTGTGTCCGGCACCTCGCCGCCGCCCCGCAAATCCAGCGTATAGCGCAAGAGCGCCGTGCCGCCCTCGTCCATACCGATGGTCCAGCCAATCAGCCGCGCCTTGGCTGCCTCGACCAGCATCGCCTCGATCGCCACCCGGCGGCCCGTGGACACATCATCGCGCGGCAGCCAGACAAACACGTGCAAATGGCGGCGCAGCGCGCTGGGGATGGCGGTCAGCTTGGGACGGGGCCGGTCGGTGATCGACATGGACGTCAGCGCCACCGCCTCCAGCGTGGCGGTGTCACAGGCGATCAATATGTCGTGCGGCAGCGCGGTCAGCGCATGGGCCAGTGCCTTGCCATCATGGCCGGAGGGGTCAAAGCCCAGCCGGTCCAGCAGCGTGGTCAATTGGGTGCGCAGCACCGGCACTTTGGCCGGCGGCGCGGATAAGGCCGCGCTGGTCCACAGCCCGGCGTGCAGCGACAGGGCGGCAATCCCGGCATCGCCCATCACCGGCACAATCACCACATCCATCATCACCCGGCGGTGGACCGCCGACAGACGGTTGGATTTCACCAGCAAAGGCGCGCGGCCGCCGCGATCGAACCACGCAAAGGCGGCAGCAACCGCCTCGTTCGACAACACCGGCTGATCCGACGCGGCGCACACCCCCAATTGGCCCTGTGCCGCGCCATCGCGCCCGCGCCGTTCATGGCCCAATTGCGTCATTTGCCCATCGACAAACCAGCGGAGCAGCGCCGCCCCTTCGCCATCCGCCACCCGGTCTGCATCGGCCAGCATTGCCGCCTGCATCGCCCGCCAATCGCGCACCGCCGCCCGCACATCCGCCAGCGCCGCGCCCAGCGCATCGACCAGCCGCCGCCGCCCGCGGGCGTCCGCCCGGTCCATTTCCATGTAAATCAGTGATTCGTGCCGCTCGCCGCTGGCGCCGCGCGGGGCGATCTGTTCCAGCGCGCCGTCTGGCCCGCGCCGCACCGCCACCACCGGGTGCAGGATCCGCGCCACCGCCAGCCCCTCGGCCGCCACCACCAGCGAGGTGCTGTCCACCAGAAATGGCATATCGTCATTCACCACCGCCAGCCGCATCAACCGGGTGCCATCGGGCGCGGCAAAGCCCTCGACCATCAACGCAGGCTGGCCCGGGGTGCGGGTGGCGGCAGCGGCGGCCAGAAAGCGCGCGGCCTCGACTATTTGGGCTTCGCCCATGCCCTCGGCCTCGCCCGGCAGCACGCTGGCGGTCAGCGCGGCGGCGATAGCGGCCTGTGCCGCCGGATTGCGCGGGGCAGTTGCCGCCGCTGCCGTTCCCGCTGCCTCCGTCAACGCTGCGTCGGTTTCAGCCATATCCCCTGCCCCTTATCTGCTTATGTGTCTGGTTATTGGCCGCGCCGCTGTGACGCCGTGCCGCTTGCTGATGATATTTTAGGGACAAATTCGGGCAATGGCGACTGTTATTGCCGCCGCCACGCCCAGCGGCTATGTCCGCGCCGGTGACCCCTGCCGCTGCCCCCGCCATCTGGACCTCGCTTTGACGCCCTTTGCCGCCATCGACCGCTATATCGCCCGGCTGATCTTTCTGCCGATGCTGGCGACGCTGTTGATTACCGCGATGCTGTTGATTCTGGAACAGATGGTGCGGATGTTCGATTTTGTGGCGACCCAGGGCGGCCCGGTCAGCGTGGTGTGGCGCTTGCTCGCCAATATGCTGCCGCACCATCTCTCGTTCGGCATCCCGATTGGGCTGATGCTGGGGATTTTGCTGGCGTTCCGGCGGCTGGCCACATCCAGCGAACTGGATGCGCTGCGCGGGGTGGGGCTGGGCTTTGGCCGCCTGCTGCGGGTGCCATATCTGTTCACCATCGCCCTTGCCTGCGTCAATCTGGCGATCGTCAGCTATATCCTGCCTTATAGCCGCTATGCCTATGAGGGGCTGCGGTTCGAGCTGCGCTCCGGCGCGCTGGGCGCGTCGATCAAGGTGGGCGAATTTACCAAACTCGGCGACCGGCTGACCCTGCGGATCGAATCGAGCAGCAATGAAGGCCGCAATCTGGCGGGCATTTTTGTCCGCGGGGTCAATGCCGATGGCCGGGCCGTCGCGGCCACGGCGGCACGCGGGCAATTTATGGCCACCGACGACCCCGACACCATCTTGCTGCGGCTGGAACGCGGGGTGCTGATCCACGACCGGCCCGGCGAAACGACCCCCGGCGTGCTGAGTTTTGTGGGCCATGACCTGCCGATCCCCCTGCCCAAAATCGCCGAATTTCGCAACCGGGGCGGGCTGGGGGATGAACGCACCATCCCCGAACTGTATCGCATCGGCAGCGACAGCGCCGAGGCCCCCGCCACCCGCCGGGAATCGCGAGCCAATTTCCATTTCCGGCTGGTGGAAATCGCTTATATGTTCCTGATCCCGCTGTTTGCGGTGGCGCTGGCGGTGCCGCCCAAGCGCTCAACCTCATCGATCGGCGTGTTTTTGTCGATTGTCCTGCTCGTCACCCAGCACAAGATCAGCGAATATGCCGCCGACGCCAGCGCGCGCGGCGGGGTCGATCCGCTGATCGCATTGTGGGTGCCATTTGCCCTGTTCGCAGGCCTGGCGGGGTGGATGTATTATACGCTGGCCCATGTGCCGGGGGGGCAACCCATTGGCGCGCTGGAACGGGCGGCGGCCCAGGCGGCGGGGCTGGCGCGGCGGCTGGCGCGGCCGTTCACCCGGCAATTGGGCGTCAGCGCCTGAGCCCATGCGATTGACACTATTCCCCTCGCGCCAGATGGCCATTTATGTCGGCAAGGCATTTCTGCTGCGCACCATCGCCATCCTGTTTGTCCTGGTGCTGCTGCTGCAAACGCTGGATTTGCTGGGCGAAAGCGGCAAGATATTGGCGGTTGCGGGCAATGGCGATGCCGAGGTTTGGCGCTATCTGGGCCTGCGCCTGCCGCAACTTGTGTCGCGCTTCCTGCCCTTTTCGGTGCTGCTCGCCACCATTCTCACCCTGATCATCCTCAACCAGAACAGCGAAGTGATCGCGATGAAGGGCGCGGGCATGTCGCCGCACCAGATTTTGGCGCCATTGTTCATCGTCGGCCTGTTGGTTGCTGGCATTAGCTTTGCATTCAACGAACGGATCGTCGTGCGCGCCAATGCCGCGATGGCGGCGTGGCAGGCGCGGGATTATCAGCCCGCCCCGCCCGATGTCGGCACCCGCGCCAATGTGTGGGTGCGGGCGGGCGACAATCTGATCCACGCCGCCAACGTGGCGGGCGGGCGGGATGGCGCGCCGGTCACGCTGGCCGATGTGACGATTTACGAGCGGCAGGGCGGGGCGCTGGTTTCGCTGGTGCGCGCACCCCGCGCGGTGCCGGACGCTGCTGGCTGGCGGCTGAAGGACGCCCGGCGCTTTGATGCCGCCACGGGCGCCGAGGTGCCATTGGGCACGATCATCGCCGCCGCCGGGGTGCGCCCCCAGCAATTTTTGCTGGCGCGGGTGGTGGGCGATGAATTGCCATTTTGGGAATTGCGCCCCGCCATCGCCGACCTGAAGGCAGCGGGCCGCCCGGTGGCCGCGCTTCAGGCGGCGCTGTGGCACAAGGTCAGCGGGCCGTTGTCGGCGCTGATGATGCCACTGCTGGGCGCGGTGGCGGCATTCGGCCTGGCGCGGTCGGGCAAATTGATCATCCGCGCGGTCATCGGCATGGCGCTGGGCTTTGCCTATTTTGTTGCCGACAATTTCGCGATCGCCATGGCCGATCTGGGGGCGTATCCGCCGCTGCTGGCGGCCTGGGGTCCGTTCATCCTCTTCTTCCTGATCGGCGAGATGATTTTGGTGCGCAGCGAGGAATGACGTCGCCGCCCGCACCAACGCCGAGCGCACCGCCCGGCCGGTTCAGCTTTGCGGTCCACCACAGCGATGGCGCGGCGCGGACCGGCGAAATCGCCATGGCGCGCGGCACCATCTCTACCCCCGCCTTCATGCCGGTTGGCACCGCCGCCACGGTAAAGGGGATGCGCCCCGCCGAAGTGCGGGCCACCGGCGCGGACATCATATTGGGCAACACCTATCACCTGATGCTGCGCCCCGGCGCGGAGCGGGTGGCGCGGCTGGGTGGGCTGCACGGGTTCATGGGCTGGGACCGCCCCATCCTGACCGACAGCGGCGGCTATCAGGTGATGAGCCTGTCGGCGCTGACCAAATTGACCGAGGAGGGGGTGGCGTTCAAAAGCCATCTTGACGGATCGCGCCACATGCTGACGCCGGAACGGTCGATGGAGATTCAGCGGCTGCTGGACAGCGACATTGTGATGGCGTTCGACGAATGCCCGCCAAATGGCGTGGACCGCGACCGGGCGGCCAGCAGCATGGAACGGTCAATGCGCTGGGCCGCGCGCAGCCGGGCGGGGTTTGACAGCGGCGAAGGCCATGCCGACCGCGCCGCCCTGTTCGGGATTCAGCAAGGATCGCTGGATCAGGAATTGCGCCAGATCTCCGCCGACGCGCTGCGCGCCATCGGCTTTGACGGCTATGCCATCGGCGGGCTGGCGGTGGGGGAGGGGCAGGCGGCGATGTTCCGGGTGCTGGATTATGCGCCCCGGCAATTGCCGGCCGACCGCCCCCGCTATCTGATGGGAGTGGGCAAGCCGGATGATCTGGTCGGCGCGGTGCTGCGCGGGGTGGACATGTTCGATTGCGTGCTGCCCACCAGGTCGGGCCGCAACGGCCAGGCCTTTACGTGGGACGGCCCGCTGAATATCCGCAACGCCCGCTTTGCCGAGGATCAGGCCCCATTGGCAGCCGATTGCGATTGCCCGGTGTGCCGCACCTGGTCCCGCGCCTATTTGCACCATCTGGTCAAATCGGGGGAAATGCTGGGCGCGATGCTGCTCACCCAGCACAATCTGCATTTTTACCAGCAATTGATGGCCGCGATGCGGGCCGCGATTGCTAAGGGGCGGATGGCGGAATTTGCCGCCGCCTTTACGGCGCGCTATCACCGGCAAGGTTGATGCGGACGGCAAAAGTGGTGCGGTCGGCGCTGCGGTCCAGCGGCGATTGGAGCTGGCGCGACAGCCCGGCCAAAATCCGGCTGACATAGCCGCTGGTCACCGCCTGATCGCAGGCCGGGTCGGCAAAAATCGCTGCCCGCACCGTCAGCCGCGCCTGCGCTGGCCCCGGCGCTGGCGCTAAATCTGGATTTGCCACGTCCCGGCTCAGCGCCAGCGCCACCCCGGCCCCCGGCGCATATTGCTGGGCCAGCGCGGCCAGTTCGGCGATCAGAAATGCAGCGGGCAAGGCGGCATCCTCGGCCAAAATCAGGCGATGGTCGGCATCAACCGCAAATTGCGTGGGTGCATGCCCCCGCGCCGCTTCGCCGCAAATCCCGGCCAGATCGTCCAGCAATTGCCCGGCCTGAATGCCGCCCCCGCCCTCACCCGTGGCGACCAGATTGCGGTGCACCGCCGTCAGCGCCTCGACCCGCGATTGGATGGTCAAATAGGCCTGCTCTGCCGCCGGATCGCTGGCGGCGCGGCGGTGCAGGCTGAGGAGGCTGACGATCACCTGAAGATTGTTTTTCACCCGGTGGTGAATTTCACGGGTCAATTCCAACTGGGTATCCCGCGCCACCGCCAGCGCCGCCTGATCCCGCACCAATTGCGCGGTCGCGCGGTGCACGGGTTCGGCGACCCGCAATCTGCTGCTGCTGTCCGCCGCTGCCGGGCTGACCGCTGCGCCATCGGCGGCCCGTGCACCCTCGGTTTCAGCCAGCAATTCCGCCAGCCGAATCATCGGCCGCAGCACCTGGCGGTCAATGAAAATCGCCACCATGATCGCCACCAGCAGCGCCAGAGTCAGCGACGTGCCAAACGACAGCCGCATATGGCCGGTCATCGCCTTTTCCAGCAGCGCCAACAAAATCAACGGGGTCAGCGCCACCAGCGCCAGCACCACCGCCATGCGGCGGCGCAACATCCGGCGGACGATGGCGACATGGCGGCCAGCGGCCATCGTCAATCCAACTGTTGCAAATAAACACCCATCCGCGCTGATATGGGCGCATCCAGCGCGGAATCATAGCCGCGTTGCAATGCGGCAGCAACGTCCGGCCGCCGGGTGGCTGGTGGGTACGGAGCAGCGCCCGGCGGCGCAGGCGTCCCGCGCCGGTCATGCCGCAAGTCCCCGCCCATCACGACGTGCGACAGGTTGCGGTTGCGAATCGGTTGCACAGAGCGCTGGACATATGGTGGCAACCCGGCAATGCGGCGATGGTTCCCGCGCGGCCCCTTGCCAGCCCGGCTGGCGGCGCAGATAAGGCGGTATGGCCCCGCGCTCGTCCCCGCCCACCCCCACCGATGCCATGGCCGCCCGCCGCGCCGCCGTGGCCCGTGCCGCCGCCCATGCGCCATTTCTGGCCCGGCTGGCGGACCGCTATCCCGCCGATATCGCTCGCTTTGTTGCGACAGGAACGGCGGCGGCCCGCGCCGCCATTGCCCCGCCCGCGCTGACTGCCGACGGGGCGATGGCGGCGCTGCGCCAGTGGCGGGGGCGCACCGCTCTGGTGCTGGCGCTGGGCGATCTGGCGGGCGAATTGGACGGCGCAGCGGTGACCCGGGCGCTCACCGATTTTGCCG
Organism: Sphingopyxis sp.; assembly: GCA_036846445.1. Lineage (GTDB taxonomy): Bacteria > Pseudomonadota > Alphaproteobacteria > Sphingomonadales > Sphingomonadaceae > Sphingopyxis. Next base: position 6,858 of record DAIUBZ010000051.1, read on the forward strand.
ATGCCGCCTGTGACGCCGCACTGGCGCTGGCGGTGGCCGCCGGGGCCGGCCCCGCCATTGGTCCCGCGCCGGGGCTGGCGGTGATTGCGCTGGGCAAAATGGGCAGCCACGAGCTGAATTATTCGTCCGACATCGACCCGATTTTGCTGTTCGACCCCGCCGTCATCCCGCGCCGCCCGCGCGACGATCCGGCGGAGGCGGCGGTTCGGATTGGCCGCCGGATGATCGAATATCTAAGCGCCAGGACCAGCGATGGCCATGTGCTGCGCGTTGATCTGCGGCTCCGCCCCAACCCTGAGGTGACGCCGATCGTCCTGCCGGTCGATGCCGCCATTTCCTATTATGAAAGCGCCGCTTTGCCGTGGGAACAGGCCGCGTTCATCCGGGCGCGAGCAGCGGCGGGCGACCGGACGTTGGGGCAGCGGTTTCTGGCCGCCATCCCCGCCTTTGTCTGGCGCAAATCGGTCGATTACCGCCAGCTTCAGGAAATCGGCAGCATGAGCGAGCGCATCCGCGATCATTACGCCGGGGGGCAGGCATTTGGCCCCGGCTATGATCTGAAACGCGGGCGCGGCGGCATCCGCGAGGTGGAGTTTTTCGCCCAAGTCCACCAACTGATCTTTGGCGGGCGCGACCCCAGCCTGCGCGCCCCCGCGACCGGGGACGCGCTGGCTGCACTGGCGGCGGCGGGGCGGGTGGCACCGGACCTGGCCCGGCAATTGATCAGCGATTATTGGACATTGCGCCGGATTGAGCACCGCTTGCAGATGGTCGAGGATCAGCAAACCCATGCCCTGCCCATGGACCCGGCGGTGCTGGATGGCGTGGCGCGGCTCGATGGTCTGGCCGATGGCGCGGCGCTGCTGGCACTGCTGGCCCCGGTGGTGGCGCGGGTGGCGGCGGCTTATGACCAACTGGTCACGGGCCGGGCGGCAGCGGCGGGGTGGCCCGGCGATGCGGCGGCATTGGCCCGCCATGTCGAGGCAGCGGGTTTCCGCCCGCCGGATGCCGCGCTCGCCCGGATTGCCGAGTGGCGCAGCGGCCATTTGCGGGTGCTGCGCAGCCCGGCGGCCCGCGCCTCGCTGGAAAAAGTGCTGCCCAGCCTCATCCGCGCGCTGGGCGCGGCCCCCGATCCGGCGGCGGCATTGGCCGGGTTTGACCGGATGATTGGCGGCCTGCCCAGTGCGATCGACCTGTTTCACTTGCTGGCCGCCGAGCCGAAACTGGCGCGGATCGTGACCGAAGTGCTGGCGCTGGCCCCCACGCTGGCGGCGGCGCTGGCGGTGCGTCCGGCGCTGATCGAGGGGTTGATCGACGCCGCCGCCTTTGCCCCGCCGCCGGGGGCCGATGCGCTGACCGCCGAATGGGCAGGCTGGGCAGCGCGGCTGGATTATGAAAAATTGCTCGACCACATCCGGGCGGCGGTCGGCGAGGCGCGCTTTGCCTATGGCGTGCAATTGATCGGTGCCACCCGCGATCCGCTGGCGGTGGGCCGGGGCTATGCCGCACTGGCCGAGGCGGCGATCGAGGTGCTGGCCGATGCCACTGCCGCCGCCTTTGCTGCCCAGCATGGCCGGGTGCCGGGCGGCGAGCTGGTGGTGCTGGCGATGGGGCGGCTGGGCGGCGGGGTGCTGACCCATGCGTCGGATCTGGACCTGATTTACCTGTTCACCGGCGACCATCTGGCCACCAGCGACGGGCCACGCCCGCTGGGGGCCACCCAATATTTCAACCGGCTGGCCCAGCGGCTGACCGCCGCCCTGTCGGTGCCGACCGCCGCCGGGCGCTTGTATGAAGTGGACACGCGGCTGCGGCCATCGGGCGCGCAGGGTCCGCTGGCGGTGTCGGTGGACAGTTTCGCCCGCTATCAGCGCCAGGAGGCGTGGACGTTCGAGCATATGGCACTGGCCCGCGCCCGGGTGGTCTATGGCTCGGCGGCGGCGCGGGCCGAGGTGGCGGCGGTGCTGGCCGATGTGCTGGGCCGCGCCCGTCCGCCGGGGCCGTTGATCGCCGATATCGCCGCGATGCGCGCGCGGATGGCGGAGCACAAGCCGCCCAGCGGGCCGCTGGATGTCAAGCTGGGCCGGGGCGGGCTGGTCGATCTGGAATTTGGGCTGGCGGCGGTGCAATTGGCCGCCGGGACCCCCTTCCCCACCCCGCTGGTCGCAGCGACCGCGCAGGCCGAGGCCATGGGCACCGCGCCGCCGGGGATGGCGCGGGCGGCGACGCTGCTGGAATCCATGCTGATCCTGCTGCGCCTGACCGGCGACGGCGCGGCGATTGCCGCCAGCCCGGCGGCACAGGCGGCGATGGCGGCCAGTTGCGGCCATGCCGATTGGCCCAGCCTGATTGCGGCCCATGATGCCGCCCGGGACGCGGTGGCGGCCTGGTGGGAACAGATTTGCGTCCGGGCCGTTCCATCGCCAGACGATCACAGCGGGCCGTCCCGGCCCGAAGCCCAAGCGGAGTAAGCCATGCCGATCACCCTTGCCGACCCCCTGCCCGATCTCAGCCTGACCGATGCCGATGGCGCGCCGCTGGCGCTCAGCCAATTTGCGGACGCGCCACTGGTGGTGTATTTCTATCCCAAGGCCGACACCCCCGGCTGCACGACCGAGGCGCAGGATTTCACCCGGCTGGCCGGGGACTTTGCCGCGCTGGGGGCAAAAATCATCGCCGTGTCGCGCGACACGCCCGCCAAATTGGCCAAGTTTCGCAGCAAATATGATCTGGGCGTCATCATGGCCAGCGACGGCGACGGCGCGGGGTGCGAGGCGTTCGGGACCTGGGTGGAAAAACAACAATATGGCCGCACTTATATGGGGATTGAACGGTCAACCTTTTTGTTCGGCCGCGATGGCCGGGCCGCACAAATCTGGCGCAAGGTCCGGGTGAAGGACCATGCCGAGGCGGTGCTGGCGGCGGCCCGCGCACTGGATTGACCGGGCGGGCCACCCCCCGCCACCCAATTTCTGTTCCGTTCATCGCAGAGAAATGTCAGCCCGGCGCAACAATCGGCGGCGTTTCTTGTCACATTAATGTCCCGCCGCCAGACATCATCACGACCTCAGGCTCGCTCTCCCGTGATCCTGATCCAATGATTCGGGATTGGTGCGTGACATTGATTGACATGAAGCTGGTGCGGGTGGTGGTTGGCGGTCTGGCGCTGGCATTTGGCAACAGCGCCGGGGTGGCGCTTGCGGCGGCGGCTTTGGCACCCACGGTTCCCGTGCCGCAATTGCCATCGGCGGATGAACCGGACGCCGACGCTCCGACCATCGCCAATGCTGCGGCGTCGGCCAAGGCGGATGAACGCCAATTTCGTGCGGCGATGACGGCATGGCAGCAAATGGGCGACGATGATCTGGTGCTGGCCAGTGCAGCCACCCCGTCGGTCACGGCATTGGTGCCGGTGCGCCGTCCGGTTGCCACCATGCGGCTGTCGTCGAAATTCGGAATGCGCGTGCATCCGGTCACCGGCCGGTGGCGGCACCACAATGGCATCGACATTCCCGCGCCGCGCGGCACCCCCATTTATGCCACCGCCGATGGCGTGGTCGGCCGGGCGCAATCGCTCGGCGGCTATGGCAAATATGTCGAGATCAACCATGGCACCGATCTCCAGACCCGCTATGGCCATCTTGCTGAAATTTCGGTGCAGCCCGGTCAATTTGTGCGCGAGGGCGAGGTGATCGGCACGGTCGGCTCCACCGGGCGCTCAACCGGCAACCATCTCCATTATGAAGTGCGCAGGGAGGGCACCCCGGTTGACCCGCTGCCCTGGCTGCAACAGGGCGATGCGGCGCTGGCGGCGCTGTCGCTTGAAAATAATCTGGCCAGCG
>DAIUBZ010000052.1:0-9884 GCA_036846445.1 Sphingopyxis sp.
GTTCCAATTGTCGCCGCCGCTGCGCTGGCCACCACCGCCGGGCGCACCGTCGAGCAGGGTGAAGGTGCCGCCAATGCCCACCGTCACTTCGGTCGTATATTTGTCATTGCCGTCGCGGTCCTGCCACTTGCGGGTGCGCAAACTGCCCTCAACATAGACTTTGGTGCCTTTTTTGACATAACGCTCGACCACCCCGACCAGTCCATCGCTGTTGATGACAATATTGTGCCATTCGGTGCGCTCTTTTTTCTCGCCGGTTCCTTTGTCCTTCCAGCTTTCCGACGTGGCAATGCTGAAATTGGCGACGCGCCCGCCATTTTGAAACGACTTGATCTCGGGATCCTTGCCCAGATTGCCGATCAGAATCACCTTGTTGACGCTGCCCGCCATTGCCTTGCTCCCCGCTATGCCCGGCCCTCGCCAGCGGCGAGCCGGGCGCTGTCCACAACACCATCTGCCCGCCGCATTAACCAGCGGCGGGCCAATTGCCAATCATCAATGCAGGCGCAGCGGTTTGGCCAGGGGCCGGGGCGTCACTCGCCGCCGTAGCGCAGCCGCCCAATCAGCCGCGCCAGACTGGGGCGTTCGCCCCGGCCAGTGGTGCGGGCGCGTTTCCACGTTTCGAACCGCATGATCCCGGCGATCCGGCGGTCCAGAAAGGCGCGGGTATCGGCGGCATTGTCACTATCGTCGTCCAGAAAAACCGCCATGGTCGCGGCATAGACGCCGCCCAATATCACCCGCTTGCTATAATGGTTCAGGTCGGTGGCGGTGTCGCCCGCCGCTGCCCACATGGCATCCGCCGCTCGCCAGCCCAGCCGGGCGGCCAAGGGGATATTGCCGGGCAGGGCCAGCACCGCCAACGCCCGGCGCAGCGCCTCGCGGTTCGGGGCGATAATGTCGATCCGCGCGGTCACCAGCGCGGTAATCCGGTCGCGGATTTTCATCGCCGCCAATGTGTCCGGCGGCAATTGGTCCAGCATGGCGGCGTCGATGCTGGCGAACCAGGCGTCGATCATCGCCGCTGCCCCGCCGGGAAAGGCCAATGCCGCCACCTCGGCATCAACCCCGGCGCGGGCCGCCGCTGCCGACACTGCCGCCGCGGACCAGCCATCAAAGGCCGCCTCTGCCGCGATCAGCGGGGCCAGAAAGGCGCGAAGTTCCTCCAGCGTGGGATCAGCAGGCAGGGCGGATTGCGGCGACATTTGGGTCATGACAGTGAAACCTTGATGGACGGCGATGGTTCCGCGTGGCGCGTCAACGCTCCTGAATCGCCGCGTCGATCAGCCGCGCGCCAAAGCCTGCGAAAAAATTTCCAAACAGGCGGAATGCGGCAACAGCGCCGACCAACACGACCAGCGGCGATGTCAGGGCGGAAATCGTGCCAATAGCGACCAACAGGATGACGACGACCGGAATCAACTGGTTGGTGATCTTTTGCCGCCCCGCCGGCGACAGCCGCACCGTACGCGGGCCATTGGCGTCCCACCATTTTGCGGTGGTCACGAGGTCGGATTGGGCGCTGCCCGCTGGCCTTGGACCGAGCTGCTCCGGTCGCGCCCCCGTTTGGCCGGGGCCAGCGCGCCGCTGAGTGTCCATCGGCGGTGGGCGGCTGGGCATGTCGGCGGGCCGCGTCTGGTTCGCGGCGGCGGTAAATGCGGTTTCGGTTGCGGGCGCGCTGGGTGCGGGGCGGCGATTGCCCCACGGATTTTCGGGCGGCGCGCTGGCACGTGGCGCGCCGGGCGGTTTGGGCGCAGCCGCTGGAGGCAGTTTCCCGGCTGCCCCTGCGGCCGGGTTCCCCGCGGCGGCATCGGCATCGGCCAACTGGTCGCGGCGTTCATTGGCAAAGCCCCGCGCATCGTCATGTTCGGCCATCCGCTCGGCGGCGGTGGGCGGAGTTTTGCCGGTGGCACTGTCAATCACCTGCAACCGCCCGCCGCGCTCGACAATCCGGTATCGGCTGGGCGGGGGGCGGTCGCTCATGCCGGTCAGCCGATTCCGAATGATTCGCGCAGCGCCAGCATGGTCAGCGCCGCCTGTGCCGCCTCGCCGCCCTTGTTCTTGTGGGCAGGGTCGGCGCGGACCAGCGCCTGCGCCTCATTTTCCACGGTCAATATCGCATTGCCAATCGCCAGCCCGTCCAGCGTCAGCGCCATGATCGCCCGCGCGCTTTCATTGGCGACAATTTCGAAATGATAGGTTTCGCCGCGAATCACCACACCAACGGCGACATAGGCATCATAACGCTCGGTCTCGTGGGCAAGGGCGATGGCTCCGGGCACTTCCAGCGCGCCGGGGACCGTGATGGTGCTGTGCTCATGGCCGGCTGCCGCCAGCGCGGCGCGCACCCCGGCCAGCATCAGATCATTGATGTGGCCGTAAAACCGCGCCTCGACAATCAGGATATGCGCCATCATTCGCCTCCGGTGCCGGGTATCGGCTGTTCGCCGACGATAGACAAGCCATAACCGTCCAGCCCGACCAATGTGTGACGGGTGTTGGTCAGCAAGATCATGTCCTGCACGCCCAATTCGGCCAAAATCTGTGCGCCAATGCCGTAATCGCGCAGCTCTTCGACCTGGGGGTCGCCCGCTTGCTTGCCCTGACTGCGCAGGTGGATGAAGCGGCTGACAATCCCCCGCATCGGCTTGTTGATCAGCACCAGCACGCCAGATCCAGCATCGGCGATCATCTGCATCGCCCCGGCCAGCAAACCGGACCGCTCGCTCGCCTCGGCAAACACATCGACAAACATCGACATGGTGTGCATCCGCACCAATGTGGGCGCAGCTGGATTGATCGCCCCCTTCACCAGCGCCACCGTTTCATCGCCGCTGGCCTTGTTCACAAAGGTGATCGCCCGCCACTCGCCGCCCCAGCGGCTGGTGAAGCTGATTTCGGCGGCCCGCTGGACCAGATGGTCATGTTTGCGGCGATAGGCGATCAAATCGCGGATCGTACCCATTTTCAGGCCGTGCAGTTTCGCAAAGCCGACCAGATCGTCCATGCGCGCCATGGTGCCGTCATCGTTCATAATCTCGCAAATCACCCCGGCGGGGTTCAGCCCGGCCAGCCGGGCCACATCCACCGCCGCCTCGGTATGGCCAGCCCGGACCAGCACCCCGCCATCGCGGGCCACCAGCGGGAACACATGGCCGGGGGTGGTGATGGCATCGCGGCCCCGGGCAGGGTCAATCGCCACCGAAATCGTCCGGGCGCGGTCGGCGGCGGAAATGCCGGTCGTCACCCCTTCGCGCGCCTCGATGGACACGGTGAATGCGGTTTCGTGACGAGTGCCATTTGCCCGGCTCATCAAATCCAGCCCCAACGCCTCAACCCGCGCCTTGGCCAGCGCCAGACAAATCAGTCCGCGCCCGTGGGTGGCCATGAAATTGATCGCATCGGGCGTCGCCATCTGCGCCGGGACAATCAGATCGCCCTCATTTTCCCGGTCCTCATCGTCGACCAGAATGAACATGCGGCCATTGCGGGCCTCGTCGATGATGTCCTCAATCGGCACCAGCGCCGGAGCGTCGTCGCTGGTGAACAAATATGTCTCCAGCTTGCGCAGCGTGTCGGCGGTGGGGTTCCAGCCGGGCTGGTCCAGATCGCGCAGCGTATTGGCGTGCAGCCCCGCCGCCCGGGCCAGGCCAGAGCGCGACACCCCGCCATCGGTCACCAATTTGCGCAATTTTTCGATCAACACCGCCGACATCAGCCGCTCCTTTGCTGGTTACTCCAGAGCGCGTCTCACATCTTAGTGTGATAAACAATCATATTGTTCACACCGCAGTCAAAATAGCGTCTATAATTTTGGCCCTAGCGTCGCCTCTGGCCGCAGTTCGGGCGCGGCGTCGGCCTTGGCGTCCAGCAGCGCCAGCAGCGCGCCGGTGCGGTCGTCGCGCCGGGCATAATCGCGCGCCGACAGGCCGGCAACATGGTCGGTGCGATCGGGGTTCGCCCCCTTGGCGACCAACAGCCGCACGATCGCGGCATTTTTGCTCTGGACCGCCAACATCAGCGCGGTTTCGCCGCGCCGATTGGTCTGGTCCACCGCCGCCCCCCGGTCCAGCAGCACCTCTGCCCCTTCGGTAAAGCCCAGCAGGGTGGCGCGCATCAGCGGGGTGGTGCCAGCCCGGTCGGCAAGTGCCGGGTCCGCGCCCCGGGCCAGCAAAAACCGGGTCCAGGGCAGATCGCGGCGCTGGACCACAATCGCCAGCGCGGTTTCGCCGCTGCTGACATCACGGGTGTTGATGACCCGGCTGCTCTGGTCATTCAGAAATTTGCTGGCTTCGGTCCCGTCGCGGTCGCGCACCGCCTTCAAGAAACTGTAACTGTCGGAAAATTGGGCGTGGGCGGGCGGCGCGATCAGCAGCGCGCTGATCGCAACGGCCAGCGCAATCAGCGCCAACGGTCCCGTTGCCTGCCGATGTGGCCGCCGCTTTGCGAAAATACCCGGCATCGTCGCACCCTTGTTCCAGCCGCCCCGCGCCCCTGCGGTCTCACGGCGCAGGCGTTGCATTTTTGCCCATAAGCCAGCATGGCTGGCCAGATGATGAACCAACAACATAGCGGCCCCGGCACCGGGGTGGCAAGAGCGGTGGCGCGGCGATTGCGGTGGCGATTGCCCCGGGCTGGCGCAATGGTGCTGGCTGCCACTCTGGCGGCCTGTGGGCCCGCTGGTGACGCGCCCGCCGCCGATCCGCCTTTGGCCGGGGCACGAATCGGTGGCCCCTTCACGCTGGTGGACCAAAGCGGCGCAGTGCGCAGCGACCGGGATTTTGCCGGGAAATACCGGCTGATGTATTTTGGCTATAGCTATTGCCCCGACGTCTGCCCGGTGGATTTGCAGAAGTTGATGCAGGGTCTGGCCGAGTTCGAGCGGCAAGATCCTGCGCGCGCTGCGAAAATCGCCCCGATGTTCATCACCATCGATCCACAGCGCGACACGCCGGCGGCGCTGGCGCCATTTGTCGCCCGCTATCACCCCCGGCTGCTGGGCCTGACCGGCACGCCGGAACAAATTGGCGAAGTGGCCAAGGCATTTCTGGTCACCGCGATTCGCCAGGAGGGGTCAGCGCCCGACCGCTATTTGATGGCGCACAGCCAATTGGCCTATTTGCTGGATGGCGCTGGCAAGCCGCTGGTGCTGTTGCCGCTCGACGATCCGCGCACCGATGCCGACGAGGGCGCACCGGCGCTGGTCGCCGCCGATCTGTCGCGCTGGGTGCGATGAAACAAGCGGCGGACCGCTGGTGGGACCAGCCGCTTGGCGCGCTGGATGCAGGACAGTGGGAGGCTTTGTGCGATGGCTGCGGCAAATGCTGTCTCCACAAGGCCGAGGATGAGGATAGCGGGCGGATTTACCCCACCAATGTCGCCTGCCGCTTGCTCGATCTGGAAACCGCACGCTGCCGCGATTACCCCCGCCGCCGCCGCCATGTTCCCGACTGCCTGACCCTGACGCGCGGCAATGTGGACGATTTGCCGTGGCTGCCGCAGACCTGTGCCTATCGCTTGCGGGCGGCGGGCGCGGCGCTGCCCCCATGGCATTATCTGGAATGCGGCGATGCCGATGCGGTCCACCGCGCTGGCCAGTCGATTCGCGGCTGGACGATCGGTGAAGATTTCGCCGGGCCGCTGGACCAGCATCTGGTGGAACGGACGGTGTGATGGCGGCGGGCGGCACCATCACCGTGGCCGGGCGCCGCTGGCCGGTGCGGCTGGTGCGCCATGCCCGCGCCCGCACCTTGCGGTTGCGGCTGGATGCGGCGCGCGGCGAATTGCGCCTGACCCTGCCCAGCCGCGCCAGCGCCGCCGCCGCGATGGCTTGGGCGGAACGGCAACAGGATTGGCTGGCCGGGCAACAGGAAAAACAGGCGGTTGAACCGGTGGCGGCGGGCACGATTTTGCCGATCCACGGCCAGCCCCGCCGGATCGTCACCGCGCCAGAGCTTGGCCGCCGGGTGCGGCTGGACGCTGCCGAATTGCTGGTGGGCGGCCCGCCAGAGGCGGTTGCGCGGCGGCTGCTGCGCTGGTTGCGCGGGGAAGCGGCGGCGCTGCTGGCCGACGAGGCGGCGGAATTTGCCCGTGTGGGCGGGCTGGCGCTCGGCCGGGTGGGGGTGGGCGATCCGCGCAGCCGCTGGGGCAGTTGCACCCGGCTGGGCGATATCCGGTTCAGTTGGCGGCTGATGCTGATGCCGGCCGGGGTGCGCCGGGCGATTGTGGCGCACGAGGTCGCCCATCTGGCGCATATGAACCATGGCCCCGAATTCCACGCGCTGGCCGCGCATTTGCTGGGCAGTCCGCACCGCGATGCTGATGCGTGGCTGCGTGCACATGGCGCGGCGCTGCACCGGTTTCGCTTTGACCGCTAACCAAATCCCCGGATCAGCGACCCGGCAATCAAGGCCCAGCCGTCGACCAGCACGAAGAAAATGATCTTGCACGGCAACGAAATGGTTGGCGGCGGCAGCATCATCATCCCCATCGCCATCAACACCGCCGCCACCGCCAGATCGATGATCAAAAAGGGCAGCAACAGCAAAAAGCCGATCTCAAAGGCGCGGCGCAGTTCCGAAATCATGAACGCCGGGGCCAGCACGGCCATCGGCACCGCGGCGTCGGCGGCGACCGGCGTGGGCGACAGCTCGGCGAACAATTGCAAATCCTCTGGCCGAACTTGTCGCATCATGAACTCGCGAAATGGCCCGCTGGTCCGCTCCCACGCCTGTTCCTCGCTGATCTGGCCAGCGCCATAGGGGACGATGCCGCCGCTCCACGCCTTTTCGACCGTCGGGGCCATCACAAAGGCGGTCAGAAACAGCGCCAGCGCGATCAGCACCGGATTGGGCGGCACCCCCGGCGCGCCAAAGCCGGTCCGCAGCAGCGACAGGGCAACGATGATCCGGGTGAAGGCCGTGACCGTCATCAGCAGCCCCGGAGCCAGGCTGAGCAGGGTCAGCCCCGCCAGCAACTGGATGATGCGCGGCGTATCAGCGCTGCCCAGCCCGGTGAGTGCGCCGATTGCCCCAACCCCTGCCCCAACCCCTGCCTCAGCCGGTGCCGCCAGCACCGGCAGCGGCACCAGCGCGGCGGCGGCGACCAGCGCGCCCAGCCAGCATCGGTCAGGGCGCATGGCGCAATTCCTGCAACCGCGTCACCATTGCGGCAAAACCCGCGCAATAATCCCGGCTGGGCTGGGGCCGGGGCTGGGGCGCGGCCAGCGCCAATCGCGGCGGCATGGCGTCAACCGGTGCCGCCGGGGCCAGCGGCGTGCTGTCCACCACCGCCAGCCCGGCGGCGCTGACCGCAATCAGATGTTCGCGATTGTCCCAGCGCACCACGACCAGTTGCGATTTGGGATCAATCGCGGCGCGGGCGGTGATTTCCAGCCGCCGCGCCGGGGTCAGAAACGCCCCGCGCCGCTTGACCAGCCATAATCCCCCCGCCAACAATGCCAACACCGCCGCCAGCCCGCCCAGCGTGCGCAACAGGGTCAGTGCGTCCATTGCGGCCCCTCCCCACCGATGCTGCCGATCCGGAAATGCACCTGATTGCCATCCAGCATGACATGACCGGTGCCGATTTGCCGCCCGTTGATCCGCAGCATCAACGGGGTGGCGGTGGCGGTTCCCAGCGACAGCATCGCCCCCCGGCTGATCGCCAAAATCTTGCCCAGCGGCAAATCGGTGGCCCCCAGCAGGACCGTCACCTCAACCATCGTCTGGTCCAGGCAGGCGGCGGGAGAGCGGGGCGGCGGGTCAGGCAGATCGGAAAATTGGGTCATGCGGCCATAGTAGGAAAAAATTGCCGCATCAACGCGCTGGTCTCGCCAAATTTTCTATCATGCCATCATGGCCAGTGCCGGATGAGGATGAGGACAGGACGATGCAATATGGTGAAATGATCGGCGTCTCCGCCAGCGGCCTGCGCGCCCAATCGCTGCGGATGCGGCTGGCGGCGGAAAATATCGCCAATGCCGATTCGCTGGGGCAGGGCCCGGGGGCTGCGCCCTATCAACGGCGAATGGCCCAGTTTGCGGCAAGTGGCACCGGCGGCCCGGGCGGCCCGCGCGGGGTGAAGGTCGCGGCCATTGTCGCTGATCAAAGCGCCTTCCCCCGCGATTATGACCCCGGCAATCCTGCGGCAGACGCGGCGGGCTATGTGCGCCGCCCCAATGTCAGCATCGTGCTGGAACAGGCGGATTTGAAGGAGGCCCAGCGCAGCTATTCCGCCAATATTGCCGCGATTGAGGCGGCGCGGGCCATGGCCACCCGCACGGTTGATCTGCTCCGCTGATGGCATCGCTGACAATGACAGGAGGCACGGATGGCGATTGACGGCATTGCAGCGGGCAGCGCCTATGCCCGGCTGGGAGCATTGGCGGGGCGCGGACCAGTGCCGCCCGCCGCCAGCGGTGATGCGGGCATGGCCGCGCCGGGGTTCGGCGATCTGGTCGGCGGGGTGGTGGACAATGGCGTCACCGCGCTCAAGGCGGCTGACCGCGCGACCACCGCGCATTTGTTGGGCAAGGGCGACATGATCGATCTGGTCACGGCCATCGGCGCAGCCGAAACCGCGCTCGATACGATGGTGGCGGTGCGCGACCGGATGGTCAGCGCCTATGGCGATATCATGCGGATGCAAATCTGATGGACGGGGCCGATGTTGCCGCAATCAGCCGCGCCGCCCTGTGGGTCGTGTTTGTGATTTCAGCCCCCATGCTGGCGGTGGCGCTGGTGGTGGGGGTGGTGATCGGCCTGCTTCAGGCGCTGACTCAGGTGCAGGAAATGACCCTGACCTTTGTGCCCAAATTGATCGCGATGGGGGTGGCGCTGTTGCTCAGCCTGCCGCTGATTGGCGATGCGCTGGGCAATTTCACCCGCGAACTCACCGACCGGGTGGCGCAGCCGGTGGCGGCGGCTGCCCCCGCCCTGCCCCGTCCGCCGCGCGCGCCGACCGCTGGCGTCACCCCGCCATGACGGACGCTGCCATGGCCCAGATTTCCGGCTCCATCACCCTGATATTGCTGGTTTTTGCGCGGCTGGGCTGTTTCTTGATGGCCTTGCCCCTGACGGGTGATGATCTGGTGCCGGGCCGCATCCGGCTGTTGCTGGCACTGGCCGTCAGTGCGGCATTGACGCCGCTGTTGTCGCCGCAGCTTGCGCCACTGGTCGCCGCCCTGCCCCCGGCGGGTCCGGGCGCGTCGGTGGCGCTGGCTGGGCTGATGCTGCGCGAAATGCTGGTGGGCTTTGCGCTTGCGATGTTGCTGCGCGCGCCATTTTGGGCGGCGCAAATGGCGGGCAGCATCGCCAGCACCCAGATCGGGCTGACCAGCGCGATTGTCCCCGATCCCGGCGGCAGCGGCCAATTGCCGGTGCTGGGCCGGTTTGTCGGGCTGGCGGCGCTGCTGGTCTGTCTGGCGCTGGGTCTGCACCATTTGTGGCTCAGCGCGCTGGTCGGCAGCTATGAGGTGTTTCCGCCCGGCGGGACCTTTGATCTGGCCCGCGCCAATCAGGCGATGATTGCCGGGGCCGGGCTGGCACTGGCGCTGGCCGCCGGGCTGGCGGCGCCGTTGCTTGCCTATGGCCTGATTTTCCATCTGCTGCTGGGCCTCATCAGCCGCGTTGCCCCCAGTTTGCAGATTTTCTTCATCGCCCAGCCGCTGCTGATCCTGATCGGACTGGTGATATTGATGGCCAGCTTTGCAGCGATCATGGCCGGTTTTGCGGCGGCACAGGCGGATTGGGTCGGCCGGGTGCTGCAATGAGCGACAGCGCAGGCGAAAAAACCCTTGATCCGACCGCCAAAAAACTGGCGGACGCCCGCAAAAAGGGCGAGGTGGCGATTGCGCCGGAAATCCGCCAGACCGCGATGTTTGC
>DAIUBZ010000053.1:0-9478 GCA_036846445.1 Sphingopyxis sp.
GTGGTCGAGGTGGCTGGCCTGTATCAGGGCGCGGCGCAGCTGCCGCCGGACGCATGGACCAGCCGGATTTTGCCGTCGGGCGATGGCGCGGTGCGCTTATTGCCGGCTGGCGCGGCGGCGCCAAGCGGGCCGTGGCGCGCCGCCTATCGGGCCGGGATGGCCGACGATCCGGCTGGTCTGCCCGAGGCGCTGCGCCAGGGCTTGGTGCGGATGGCCGCCCATTTGCTGGGTGCGCGCGACGGCGGCGACGGGCCGCCGCCCGCGATTGTTGCGGCGCTGTGGGCGCCATGGCGGCGGCTGGATATTGGGGCGCCGCCGCGCGTTGCGGCGCGGGACGGCTGGGGCGCGGAGTGGGGGGCATGAGCGGGGAATTTGCCGCCCGGGCCCGGCTGCTCGCCGCGCTGCGCGCGGATAGGGCGGTGCTGCGGCTGGTTCATGGGGTCCATGACGGCGAGCCGGTGCGCGCCGCGCCGCCGTGGCTGGCGGTCGGTTCAGCAACCAGTGAGGATTGGGGGACCAAGGACCGCCCGGGGCGCGAGGCGCGGGTCAGCCTGACCCTGGCCGCGCAGCAGGACGATCCCCCCGATGCCGCCGCCGCGGCCGTGGAGGCGCTGGTGGCGGCGCTGCCCGCCCAGCCGCAAACCGGCGGCGCGCACGAACTGGTGGCCGCCCGCGTCATCCGCACCCGGCTCAGCCGGACCGGCAGCGGCGAATGGCGGATGGTCTGGGACATCCGGCTGCGGCTGCTGGCGGTGACCGGGGCCAATTAGGGTCCTGACCCTAGCCGCAGTTGGGCCGAGCTAGTCGCGGTTGGGCAATGCATCCTGATCGCGGAAATCGACGAATTTTTCGCGAAATCCATCGACATAATTGGCCACTTCATCGTCGGCGCTGGCCTTGGCATCGGCGGGTTTCAGCCCCATCGCCCGGTCGGAAGCCATCATTGCGGTGTGAAAGGCGGTTTGTTCCGCCTGACAGGCGGTGGCGGCGGCGTCGTTGAACGCCCCGGCATTGGTTTTCGCCTTCAGCTGATCGTGCAGATAGGCGCGCATGCATTTCAAATAGGCGCTGCGGCTGCTGTCGACCTTTGCATTCAGCGCGGCGGTCGATTGCAGTGCCAGCGCAGCAAATATCGCGGCGGATGTGGCCCACATATCCTCTCTCCCGATTGTGTTTTGTCCAGATTAACAGGAGTGAAATCCATGGCAATTGAAAATGGCAGCGCCTTTTTGCTCAAGGTCGCTGACGATGGCACCCCGGCCAATATGCTGACCGTGGCGGGGATGCGGACCACCCAGTTGACGATCAATGGCGAGGCGGTCAACGTCACCAGCAAGGACAGCGGCGGCTGGCGCGAATTGCTGAGCGGGGCAGGCGTGCGGTCGCTGGCCGTGGCCGCCGCCGGGATTTTTACCGGATCGGCGGCGGAGGCGTTGCTGCGGAGCCGGGCGCTGGCGGGCATCGTCGCCCCATGCCAGTTGCAATTCGCCAGCGGCGAGACCTTGACCGGGCAATTTCTGGTCGCCCGGCTGGACTATGCCGGGGATTATAATGGCGAGCGCAACTATACGCTGGCGCTGGAATCCTCTGGCCCGGTGGTCAGCGCAGCGGGCGGGCAATGAGCGTGGCAGCGGCCAATAGGGTGCGCGGTGAGGCGGTTTTGGCGGTCGCGGGCCGGACCCATGTGCTGCGCCCCAGCTTTGCCGCACTGGTGGCGGCCGAGGCCGAGCTTGGCCCGCTGTTCGCGCTGGTCGAGCGGGCGGCGGGCGGCGGGCTGACGCTCGCTGAGACGGCGGCGCTGCTGTGGCATTGCCTCGCCGACCGCCCCGCTGATCTGAGCGTTGCGGCGGTTGGCGAAGCGCTGGCGGCGGCGGGTCTGGCCGCCAGCGCGCCGGTGCTGCGCGCGGTGCTGGGCCAGATTGTGCAGGGTCAGAACGCCGACGAAAATTGATGGCTGACCAACATTTTACCCCCGGTGCGGTGCGGCTGGCCGGGTTGATGGCGCGGCTGGCGGGCTGGACCCCGGCCACATTCTGGGCCGCCACCCCGGCGGAGGCGGCCCACACACTGGGCGGTTGGCTCAGCCAGGATGCGGGCGCGGCTCCGGCATTGGACCGGGCCGCGCTGGCGCAATTGATGGAGGCATTTCCCGATGACCGGCTTTGATGAGCAAGTGGTGGAGGTGCGGCTGGACGGCACCGCGTTGCAACGCGATATCGCTCGGCTGCGCGCCGAGCTGGAAGGCCCATTGGCCCAGTCCGCCGCCATTGCCGGGCGGGCAATTGATGGCGCACTGGGCCGGGCGCTGGCCAATGGGCGACTGGGCTTTGACGATCTGAAGCGCGCGGCGCTGGCGGCGCTGGCCGATATTGCCCGGGCAGCGATCAGCAATGGGCTGGGCGCGATTGGCGGCGGCGGCTTGCTGGGTGGGCTGGTCCAATCGCTCGCCGGGGTGCTGGGCGGCGCGCCAGGGCGGGCGACCGGGGGGCCAGTGGTGGGCGGGCGCGCCTATCGGGTGGGTGAGCGCGGGCCGGAATTGTTCGTGCCAACCAGCGCGGGCCAGATTGTCGCAGCGCCGGCGGGCAGCGGCGGCCAAGGGGCGCTGCGCCCGGTGGCGATTACCATCAATGTGGGTGCGAGCGGGCCTGGCGGCGACGCTGGGGCGCGGTTGGCGGCGTCCAGCCGCCAGATTGGCTGGGCGGTCCGCCGGGCGCTCGCCGGGCTGGAGGATTGACATGGGCTTTGCGCTGATTGCCGCGCGGGCGGACCATCATGATGCGAGCTGGCTGCACCGCTTTGACCCGGTGCATTGGACGGTCAATTTTCCCCGGCCCATGCTGGCGGCGGTGGTCGCGACCGCGCCCGATGCGCTGCGCGTCGATCTGGCCTTTGTGCGGCGGCAGGATCTGGCCGGGCTGATCTGGGACAGTGTGGACCGGTTCAGCCACCCGCTGCTCAGCTATGCCACGGGCCGCGATTACCGCCGCTGCCGCCTGGCTTTTCGCTGGCGCAGCGCCGGGGTGGTGCCGCTGGATGCGGTCTATGGCCCGACGCTGACGATCGAGGGCCGCGATGCCGCGGGAAGCCCGCGCACCTGGTATGTCCGGCTGTGGAATTATGCGGTCGGCACCGGCGATGACGCGCTGGTGTCGCTGGATTTTGGCGCGCTTGACGGCGGCTTTTTGCTGCCCGCTGAGGCGGATCCAGTGTTCGCGGGCGACATTGACCGCATGTTCATCGCGATGGTGCCACCGGGCTATGATGGCAGCAGCGCCCTGTTGCCAGCGGTGGTGGAGGCGTGGGTGGAGCTGACCGGCATCACCGCCAGCGGCTCTGGCGCGGTGCTGGGCCGGGGCGATGCGATGCTGCCGGGTCATGATCTGGGGCTTGCCACCAGCTATGACGATGCCGCGCATCTGACGCCGCAGCGGCTGGTGCGGCAGTTGGTGCATCTGGGCTATGGCGGCGATGTCATTCATTATGTCGGGATGAGCCATTATCCCCGGCTGGCCCCGGCAGCAGACGGCAGCGACGGGGTGCAGGCCGTGGTCGGCGCCGGGGTGACGGGCGCGATCAATGGTCCCTGTGCGGCGTGGCACCGGGCCTATGCGGGTGCGCTGGCGGCGGCGGATCTGGGGATTATCTGGTCGCTGTCCTATGAATTGTTCGACGCATATTGCCCGGAGCCTTGGAAACAGCGCGATGCGGCGGGCAATCCCGCGCTGACCGGCTGGGTCCCGCCATCGACCTTGCTCTCGCCCGCCAGTGCCGCGGCCATGGCCTATTTGCAGGCCGTGGCGGCGGCATTTGTGACCATTGGCAGTGAGGCTGGGCTGGCGGCGAAATTTCAGGTCGGCGAGCCATGGTGGTGGGTCAATGGCGGCGGGCAATTGTGCGCCTTTGATGCGGCGACCACTGCGGCGCTGGGCGCGGCCAGCGTTACGATTGCCGATGTGCGCGGACCGCTCGGCGCGGCGCAGACCGCCATGCTGGACGCGCTGGGCGGGCTGCTCGCGGCATCGACGGCGGCACTGGTCAGCGCCGCGCGCGCGGCGGCGGCGCCGGCGGCGCTGGCCAGCCATATCCTGATTTTTCTGCCCACGGTGCTGGACGCAGCCGCCCCGGACCTTCGGCGCTGCAATGTCCCGCTGGGCTGGGCCGCGCCGGCCTTCGATGTGTGCCAGCTTGAGGATTATGACTGGATCACCGCCGGGCGCGCCGCCGAAACCGGCCCTGCCACTGCGCTGATGGCGGCGCGGCTTGGCTATCCAGTGACAGCGCAGGATTATCTGGCCGGATTTGTGCTCAATGCGGCGGATCGCGGCCAGTGGCGCGCGATTGTGGCGGCGGCGCGGGCGGCGCAGCGGCGCGGCGTGGCCCGCAGCTATGTGTGGGCGCTGCCCCAGGTGACCCGCGACGGGCTCGTGATTTTTGGCAATGGCGGTTTTGCGAGTGGTGGGGAGGATGACATGCAGCCCTTTGACGATGTGGATTTCCCGCTGGCGATTGGCCGCGACGCGGCGGTGATTACCGAATTTTCAACTCAGATTGTCACCGCGCCTTCGGGGCATGAACAGCGCAGCAGCGAATGGGCCGACGCCCGGATGCGGTTCGACGCCGGGCCGGGATTGCGCTCTCTGGCGGATCTGGCGCTGCTGGCGGCATTTTTTCGGGCGCGGCGCGGGGCGGCCCGGGGCTTTCGCTTTGCCGATCCGCTGGATGCCACCAGTGCCCAAGGTGGCGGGCCGCCGGCCGCCGGTGACCAATATCTGGGGCAGGGTGACGGGGTGCGCCGCGATTTCCCGCTGGTCAAACATTATGGCGCCCCGGGCAGCGGCGGCGGGCAGGGGACCCATGCCGCGCAGCGCCGCCGCATCACCCACCCCCGGCCCGCCAGCGTCGTGGCAGCGGTGGCGGGGGTGGCGGTGGCGGCCAGCGGCTTCACCGTCTTGCCCGGCGGCACTATCCTGTTCGCGGTGGCTCCACCCGCCGGGGCGGCGGTGACGGCGGGCTTTGCCTTTGATGTGCCGGTGCGCTTTGCCGACGACCGGCTGGATATCAGCCGCGCCACCTTCATGGCCGGGGCCGCGCCCACTGTGCCGCTGATCGAGGTGCGGGTGGAGCCGCAGCCATGACCGCCGCAATCCCGCCGTGGCTGACCGGCGAATTGCTGACCCCGGCGTGGTGTTGGCATGTCTCGCGGCGCGATGGGGTGGTGGTGGCGCTGACCAGCCACGACCATGATTTGCAGATTGGCGATACCGTCTATCGCGCCGCACCGGGGCTCAGCCCGTCGGCGCTGGAGGAGGGCGACGCGCTGGACGGGCCGGGGCTGGACATTGCCGGGGCGCTGACCAGCGACGCGATCACCGCCGCTGATATTGATGCGGGGCGCTGGGACGGGGCGCAGGTGACGGTCAGCCTGGCCGACTGGACCGATCCCGCCGCAGCCCCGGTCCCGATTGCGGCGGGCGAATTGGGGGCGATTGCCCGCGAGCAGGCGGGCTTTACCGCCGAACTGACCGGCGCGTCGCGGCTGCTGGACCAGCCGGTTGCCGCCGCCGCATCGCCCACTTGCCGCGCCGCGCTGGGCGATCCAGCCTGCCGGGTCAATCTGGCGCCGCTGACCTTCCGGGGCGCGGTGACCGCGCTGACGGGCCGCCGGGCGGTGCTGGCCGCCGTTCCTGCGCTGCCCAGTCTGGCCTTTGGCCGCCTGCGCTGGCTGGCGGGACCATGGCGGGGGCTGGTCAGCCTGATTGTTGCCCATGACGGCGCGGCACTGGAATTGGCCAGCCTGCCGGGCGGCGACGGCGCGGCGGCGCTGCTGCCTCATCTGCCGCTGGCGGTGGAGCTGGTCGCGGGGTGCGACAAGCAATTGGCCACCTGTGCCGGGCGCTTTGCCAATGCCGCCAATTTTCAAGGCGAGCCGCATTTGCCGGGCAATGACCTGCTCACGCGCTATCCCGGTGGTTGAGGTCGGCAGTGCGGCCTTTGCCGCCGCGCTGGCGATGGTTGGCGCGCCGTTCCGGCTGCATGGCCGCGATCCCGCGACCGGGCTGGACTGCGCCGGATTGGTGCTGGCCGCCTATGCCGCGGCGGGGGCCGAGCTCAGGGCGGCAACCGGCTATCCGCTGCGCGGGATGGCGGCGGCGCGGATTTGTGCCTTTGCCGATGCCAGCGGGCTGAGCCGCCTGCCGGCGGATGCGCCGCTGCGCTGCGGCGATGTGGCATTGTTGGCGCTGGCCGGCCGGCAATTTCACTTTGGGTTGCTTGGCTGGCTGAACGGCACGGCGGGGCTGGTGCAGGCCCATGCCGGGCTGCGCCGGGTGACGGTGGGACCAGCCGATCCGGCGGTGCCGGTCATTGGCCGCTGGCGCCGCGATTCCGCCGAAGCCGCAGATCAGGACAGGAGCCGCCAGTGGCAACATTGATTCTCACCACCTTGGGCAGCGCCATTGCCGGGCCGATTGGCGGCGCGGTCGGCGCGCTGCTGGGCCGCCAGGCCGATGCGCTGATTTTTCGGCCCGCTGGGCGCGAGGGGCCTCGGCTGGCTGATTTGCGGGTGCAAACCTCCAGCTATGGCACCCAATTTCCGGCGCTGTTCGGCACTGTGCGGGTGGCGGGTACGGTGATCTGGTCCACCGATTTGATCGAACGCCGCGCCCGGCGCAGCACGGGCAAGGGCCGCCCGGCGGTGACAGACTACAGCTATGCCGCGTCATTTGCCGTGGCCCTGTCGTCGCGGGCAATTGGCGGGGTCGGGCGAATTTGGGCGGATGGCAATTTGCTGCGCGGCCAGGGCGGGGTGATGCTGGAACGCACCGGCTTTCGGCTGTATCCGGGCGATGCCGACCAGCCGGTTGATCCATTGATTGGGGCCGCATTGGGGCTGGATCAAGCTCCGGCGTTTCGCGGTCTGGCCTATGCCGTCTTTGAAGAATTGGACCTGGCGGCATTTGGCAACCGCATCCCAGCGCTGACGTTCGAGGTGCTGGCCGACCCCGCGCCGGTGGCGGCGGACCAGATTGCCAGCGAACTGGTGCCGGGCCATGGGCCGCTGCCCACCAGCGCGGGGGGGGCGGGGCTGATGCTGACCGGCTATGCCGCCAGCGGCAGCCGGGGCCGCGATGCGCTGGCACCGCTGCTGCTCGCCGGGCGGCTGGGCAAGCGGGGCAGCGGGCCGGACTGGCGGCTGGGCCGGGCGGAGCAGGCAGGCACGGCGGCGCTGAGCGATGCGGCGATTGGCGCGGATGGCACGCGCGCGGAGCTGCGCCGTCAGCGCCGGTCGCTGGGCGGCGTGCCCCAGTCGATCCTGCTGCGCCATTATGATCCGGCGCGCGATTATCAATTGGGCCAGCAAAGCGCCGCGGTGCCGGGCGGCGGCGCGCGGCAGGAGCGGATTGACCTTCCCGCCGTGCTCAGCGCGGGTGCGGCCCAGCAATTGGCACTGGAGCTGGCGCGCGCCGCAGCAGAGGGGCGGGAGCGGCTGACGGTGCGCTGCGGACTGGGCGCATTTGCGCTGCCGCTGGGCGGACTGGTTGTGCTGGACCGCCCGGCCGGGGCCAGTTGGCGCGTCGCGGTGCGGCGCTTGACGGCGGGCGGGGTCGAGGTGGGACTGGTGGCCCACGATCCAGCCCCAGCGCCCGCCGCCGCAGCCGATGGCGGCCCCGCCGTGTTGCCGCCTGATGTCGGGCTGGTTGCGGGCACAGTGGCGCGGTTTGACCTGCCGCCCAGCGGCGACAGCCCGCGCGCCACGCCGCAGGTGGTGATTGCCGGGGCGGGTGTAGGCCCCGGTTGGCGCGGGGCGGATGTGTGGCTGGTGCCCGCGCCGGGGGCGGAGGCCTTACCGGTTGGCACCGTTGCCGCGGCGGCGGCGCTGGGCACGCTGGCGCTGCCCTTGCCGCCCGGCACGCCTGCGCTGCTCGACCGGGTGAATGTGGCCGAGGTGCAATTGGCGAATCCGGCGATGCTGCTGGCCGATGCCGAAATGGCTGCCCTGCTGGCCGGGGCAAACCGGGCGATGATTGGCGGCGAGGCGGTGCAATTTGCGGGGGCGGAGCCGCTGGGCGCGGGCCGTTGGCGGCTAAGCGGTCTGCTGCGCGGACGCGGCGGGACCGAGGATGTGGCCGGACCACACCCGGCGGGTTCGGATTTTGTGCTGCTCGGTGATGCCGCGCTGCTGGAGGTGCCCGGTGAGCTGGCCGCAGACATGATCGGCGGCGATACGGCGATTGAATGGCTGGCGCGGGGCAGCTTTGCGGCGACGACCCTGGCCGCAGCGGTTGCCGGCCGGGCCATGCTGCCCCTGTCGCCGGTGCATGGCCGGGCGGAGCGGGCGGCTGACGGCGGGCTGGTTTTGCACTGGATTCGGCGCAGCCGCACCGGGTGGCGCTGGCGCGATGCCAGCGAAGTGCCCCTCGGCGAAGGCGCGGAGGCTTATCGCATTGTCGTGACCGGCAGCAATAATGTTGCGGTGGAACGGACCAGCGCCGCCCCGACCACCAGCTTTGCGGCGGCGGAGCTGGCCGGGCTGACCGGGCCATTGGTCGCCAGCATCCGCCAACAGGGCGATTTTGGGGCATCCCCCCCGCTGGCAGTCAATATCGGCTGAACAGCGGACTGACCGAGGAGATGATGATGAGCGACATGGCAACGGCCCGGTGGAACCTGCCCTTTCTGGCGGTGGCACAGGCCCAGAAGGAAGTGACGCACAATGAGGCGCTGGCGCTGATTGATCTGTTGCTCCACCCATCGGCAACCGCAATCGGGACCAACACCCCGCCGGCCAGCCCGGCGATTGGCGAATGCTGGCTGTTGGGGTCGGCCCCCACCGGCGCTTGGTCGGGGCGTGCCGGGCAAATAGCGGGCTGGACGAGCGGCGGCTGGCGCTTTATCCTGCCCCGGCCGATGATGCGCATTCACAACTCAGCTGACGGCCAGATCTGGCAACTGGCACCGTCAGGCTGGGCAGCGGCACCGATCGTGTCGCCGCCGACCGGTGGGACGGTCATTGATAGTGAGTCGCGGGTGGTTCTGGCGGCGTTGATCGCCGCTTTGGCGGGGCAGGGGATATTGCAGACGCAATGATTCAGTGACCCGGATGCTAAAGTGCGGCTTTTGGGCAACAATATCTGCAATTGCGGTCTTGCGCTGGCGTGGTCGGCGGGCTAAACCCTTGCGGGACTAAAGTCACTCTTGAAAGGGGATTCACACATGAGAAAGCTTGCCATCGTAGCGGCGCTGGCGTCCACCGCCCTGGCGTCGCCTTCTCTCGCCCGCGATAAAAGCTGGTACGTCGGTGTCGGCGGCGGCGCGATGATTGTTGAAGATCTGCGCCTCGACATCGGGACTGCACCTGGTGCGGCCACGCTGGACACGCGGACTGGCTATGATTTCGAAGGCACGGTTGGTTATGATTTCGGTGCGTTTCGGGCTGAGGTTGAGGTGAGCTATCGCGAGGCCGATGTGACGTCGGTTT
>DAIUBZ010000054.1:0-9419 GCA_036846445.1 Sphingopyxis sp.
GCGCAGCGGTGCCCTCAAACAACCGCCCGCAGCCCATGGCAAAAATCGTGTCGCCGACAAAAATCACCTGCTCGCGGGCAAAGTGAAAGGCGATATGCCCAGCGGTGTGGGCGGGCACGTCCCAGACGCTGGCGGGCACATCGCCCAGCATCACCTGCGCCCCGCCCGCCACCGGCTGGTCCAGCCCCGGAATGCGCGCCGCCTCTGCCGCCGGGCCGATGATCCGCGCCCCGGTGGCGGCCTTGATCCCGGCATTGCCGCCGGTGTGATCGGGGTGCCAATGGGTGTTCCACACCGCCGTGATCTGCCAGCCGCGCGCGTCCGCCGCCGCCAGCACCGGATCGGCCAGCGCGGGATCAACCACCATCACCGCGCCGCTGGCCCGCGCCCGCACCAGCCAGACATAATTGTCGCTCAAAACCGGCAGTCGCACCACCTCCAGCCCGCCGCCGGGGCCAGCGGTGGTCAGCGCCAGATCGCCCGTCACCATGTCCCGATATTCGGGGCGGATGCCCATGGCTCCGCCGGGGGCAGCGCCGGGCCGCGTTGCAACAATTCGACGGAAATGCCGTCGGGTGACCGGACAAAGGCCATGCGCCCGTCGCGCGGCGGGCGGTTGATCGTCACCCCGGCGGCGGCCAGCGCGGCGCAGGCGGCATAAATGTCGCTGACGCCAAAGGCGATATGCCCGAAATTGCGCCCGCCCTGATATTGCTCCGCCGGACTGCCGTCGGCGGGCGGCCAATTATAGGTCAATTCCACAGCGGGAACCCCGCCCGGGCCAGTGGCGGCTGCCCGGTCCGCCGGGCAGACCATGAACACCAGGGTGAACCGCCCCGCCGCGCTGTCGGTGCGGGTGGCTTCCTCCAGCCCCAGCAACCCGAAAAAGTGGATGGCAGCGTCCAGATCGGCCACCCGGATCATGGTATGAAGGTAGGAAATGGTCATGAACCGGAATTAGCCGATTCCAGCCATCAGCGCCAGCCCGGCGGCATGGCATAATTTTGCGACAAGCCGGGTTGATAGGGACGGTAGCGTCAATCATGAAGGCAGCGCCATGGCCGCATATTCCCGATATCTCTCCGCCCATCGCTTTGGGCTGGGCCATCATCCGGGCGGGGCAGGGGGTGATGCGCCGGGCGCGCTGGCGGCGGAACTGGGGGCATATGATCCCGTGCCCAAATTTGTCGCGCAATTGCCGGGGCGCGGTGCGCTGCTAGCTGATCTGGCTGCCTATCGCGCGGCCCAGCGCGCGGCGCGGGCGGACAATGGCGGCGGCGATGACATGATGGCGGCGATGGCAGCGCCAGCGGCGAGTCAGCGGGCCAAGCTTGGCGAAATGCCGCGCCTGCGCCGCCATTATTTGACCGCTGGGGCGGCGCGGCTGGCCCACGCGCTGGCGACCCCAACCCCCTTTGCCGAGCGGCTGGTATATTTCTGGTCCAACCATTTTGCCGTGTCAGCGAACAGCCAGCCGGTGGCGCTGCTGGCCGGGGATCATGAAAATCGCGGCATTCGCCCCCATATCATGGGCCGCTTTGCCGATTTGCTGCGCGCCGCCGTGCTGCATCCCGCCATGCTGATGTATCTGGATCAGGCGGCAGCGGTGGGACCGAACAGCCCGCTGGGCCAGCGTGCCGCCCAGCGCCGCCGTGGCCCGGATGATCGCGTGATTGGCCTGAATGAAAATCTGGCCCGCGAGATATTGGAACTGCACACGCTGGGGGTGCGCAGTGGCTATGGCCAGGGCGATGTGGGTGCGCTGGCGGGCGCGCTGACCGGATGGACGGTGGCTGGCCTTGGCGGACGCGGCGCGCAGGTGGCCCACCGGCTGGGCGCGGCGGTGGGCGATACGGTGTTTGTCGCGGCGACCCACGAGCCGGGGGCGAAAATCATCCTCGGCACCCGCTTTGCCGACGCCGGGCGGGCGCAGGCGCTGGCGGTGCTGGACCATCTGGCGGCGCAGCCCGCGACCGCGCGCCATATTGCGACCAAATTGGCCCGGCATTTCAGCGCCGACACCCCGGCCCCGGCGCTGGTCGTCCGGCTGGAGCGGGCATTTCTGGAAAGCGGCGGCGATTTGCCCACCGTTTATCGCGCCCTGCTGACCGCGCCAGAGGCATGGCAGACCGCCGTGCCCAAGTTTAAATCACCATGGGACTGGGCGGTGTCGGCGATGCGCGCCACTGGCGCCGTCAGCCTCGCCAATCCGCGCCAGGCGCTGGCCTCGCTCGACCGGATGGGGATGCCGGTGTGGCGTCCCGGATCGCCAGCGGGCTATGACGATGTTGCCGACCGCTGGGCGGGTCCGGCCGCACTGTTGCAGCGGGCAGAGCTGGCCGGACGGATCGCCGCCGCCGCTGCCGTCGACACCAGCCCCGCCGATTTTGCCGCAGCTCAGCTTGCCGACGCCGCCCGGCCCGACACGCTGGCGGCGATTGCCCGGGCCGACAGCGCGGTGCAGGGGGTGGCGATGGCCTTGCTCGCGCCCGAATTTTTGCGGAGATAGATGATCATGGAGATTTCCCGCCGCCACAGCCTGGGTCTGATCGGGGCCGC
This sequence comes from Sphingopyxis sp., assembly GCA_036846445.1. Lineage (GTDB taxonomy): Bacteria > Pseudomonadota > Alphaproteobacteria > Sphingomonadales > Sphingomonadaceae > Sphingopyxis. The sequence goes on from DAIUBZ010000054.1 coordinate 2,560, forward strand.
CGCCGCCGCCACGCCGGCCATTGCGATGGCCAGATTCCCCGCGATCGTCGGCGCCGGCCAACGCAAATTGCTGTTCATCATCCAGCGCGGGGCCGCCGACGGGCTGGCGCTGGTGCCGCCGGTGGGCGATCCCGGCTTTGCCGCGCACCGCGCCGCGCTGACCGCCGCCAGCGCGCCGGGCGCGATGGTGGGGGGTATGTTCGCCCTGCACGGCCAATTCGCCAATTTGGCAGCCATGTTTGCCGCGCGCGAGGCGGCGGCGGTGCACGCCGCCGCGACGGTTTACCGCGACCGTTCGCATTTTGATGGGCAAAATCTGCTCGAAACCGGGGGGCGGTCCCCCTATGCCCGGCGCGACGGCTGGCTGAACCGGCTGCTGACGCTGGTCGGCCCGGCCACCACTCGCGCGCTGGCGGTGGCCCCGGCGGTGCCAATGGCGCTGCGCGGCGCGGCGGCGGCGGGCAATGTCGCACCGGCGAACGGCCCCGGCCTTGACCAGGATTTGCTGAATCGCCTCAGCGGGCTTTATGCTGCCGACCCCCAGTTGGACCCGCTGTGGCAACAGGCGCTCAGCACGCGCGAGTTGACCGGTGACATTGGCGCGAACAATGGCCGGGGCGGGGCGGCGCTGGGCGATACGGCGGCGCGGCTGCTGCGCGGTGATGCCGCAACCCCGGGCGCGGGGGTGGTGATGCTGGAAACCGGCGGCTGGGACACGCACAGCGCCCAGGCGCGGCGGCTGGATGCCCAGGTGCGCGGGCTGGATGCGCTGCTCGGCGCGGTGAAGGCCGGGCTGGGACCGGTTTGGGGCGACACATTGGTGCTGGTCGCGACCGAATTTGGCCGCACCGTTGCGGTAAATGGGACCGGCGGAACTGACCATGGCACCGCGTCGGCGCTGATCATGTGCGGCGGCGCGGTGGCTGCCAGCCCGGCGCTGGGCGGCGGCGCGGTGCGCGCCGATTGGCCGGGGCTGGCCAGTGAGCAATTGTTCCAGGGACGGGATTTGCGCCCGACCGCATCGCTGGAGGCTGAAATCAGCCGCGCCATCGCCAGCCATTACCGGCTGGATGCCGCGCGGGTGCGGGCGGCGCTTTACCCCGACCTGGTCTGACCGCGCAGCACCGCCAGCAACCGATCAACGTCGCCGGGCCGGGACAGCCGGTGGTCGCCGTCCTTGACCAGTGTCACCCGGACATCGGTGCTGGTCAGTGCCGCCGCCAGCCGCAGCGAAAGCGCCCACGGCACGTCATCGTCACATTGGCCGTGCAGCAAATCCACCGGGCAATTCAGCGCAATCGGGCGGTCCAGCAGCCGATTGGCCTGCCCCGATTCCCAAAATATGCGGCTGGTCAGATAAGGCTGCTCGCCATAGGGACTGGGCGCGGTCAATACCCCGTCGGCGGCGATCACCGCCTTTTCGGCATCGCTAAACCCCCATTCGGTAAAATCCGGCGCGGCGGCGATGCCGATCAGCCCGGCCACCCGCCCCGGTCCGTCCGCCGCCACCAGCGCCAGCGCAACCAGCAGCATCAGCCAGCCGCCCAGCGACGATCCGATCAGCAGCACCGGCGCACGCGGCGCGGCAGCGGCAATAACCGCCAGCACATCGTCCCGCCAATCGGTCATCCGCTGCGCGGCAAACTCGCCGTCGCTAAGCCCGCATCCTGAATAATCCAGCAGCACCCAGCCCTGACCCCGCGCCGCGCAATCCGCCGCCACCGCCGCTGCTTTGCCGCCAGCCATGTCGGACATATATCCCGGCAGGAACACCGCGACCGGCAGGTCACACCCCGGTGCAGCCGGGCCATGGCGCCATGCCAGCCCGGGGCGGTCCACCCGCTCCAGCCACAGCGGCGGCCCGGCCAGCGGGTCGGCCATGTCAGATCACCCAGTCAATCGTCTGCATCTGCGCCACTGCCTGGCCTTTGGCCCTGCGCTGTTCCACCATAATCCGGTTCAGCCGCTGGATGGTGTCGCTGCCGGTGGTGATGCACCAGCCGGGAACCAGCGCATGGACCAGCGCGCACATCCCGCCCCAGATCATCGTGACGCCAAAGCGCCCGGCCACGGCAAAATGCTGACCATAGGTCTCGTCCACGCTGCGCGGATGGTCGATAAACAGGCGGTTGAACATGGGTGGCAGCTCCGTTGCAGGGATGATCGGCGCAGCAATAGCGGCTTTGCCCGCCGCCGCCAATGCTCCACCACCCACGCTTGACCACCCGCTATTTTCCGGGCAAGCCCACACCATAAGCGCGCGGGTATAGCATAGTGGTAATGCTCTAGCCTTCCAAGCTAGCTAGGCGGGTTCGATTCCCGCTACCCGCTCCACATCTGCCGCACTGCCGCCGCCTGTGCGGGCGATTGCGGTGGCCCCAGCGTCAGGATTTGCCGATGACTGCGCCCGTCCTGCCCACCGCAATTCAAGCTGATGGCGGCGAATTCGCCGCAAATGCTGCTTACAACCAGGCCCTGCGTGATGCGCTGTGGGCCAAGGTGGCGGCGGCGGCGCGCGGCGGGCCGGATGCCCAGCGGGACCGGCATGTCGCGCGGGGCAAATTGCTGCCGCGCGAAAGGGTGGAACGGCTGATTGACCCGGGATCCCCCTTGCTGGAAATCGGCCAGCTTGCCGCCGATGGTCTTTATGGCGGCGGTGTCTCCGGCGCCGGGCTGATCGCCGCGATTGGCCGGGTGGCGGGCCGCCAGTGCATGATCGTCGCGAATGACGCCACCGTAAAGGGCGGCACCTATTTTCCAATGACGGTGAAAAAACATCTGCGGGCACAGGAAATCGCCCAGCAGAACCGGCTGCCGTGCATCTATCTGGTGGACAGCGGCGGCGCGAACCTGCCGCACCAGGCCGAGGTATTTCCTGACCGCGATCATTTTGGCCGGATTTTTTTCAATCAGGCACAGATGTCGGCGCGCGGCATCGCCCAAATTGCCTGTGTGATGGGCAGTTGCACCGCCGGCGGTGCCTATGTGCCCGCGATGGCCGATGAAAGCGTGATTGTGCGGGGGCAGGGAACGATTTTTCTGGCGGGACCGCCGCTGGTCAAAGCCGCGACCGGCGAGGAAATCAGCGCCGAGGCGCTGGGCGGCGGCGAATTGCACGCGCGCACGTCGGGCGTTGTCGATCATCTGGCCGAGGATGACGATCATGCGCTGACAATTTTGCGCGATATTGTCTCGCACCTTGGGCCGAACCCTGAAACGGCCGGTGCGCCGGTCGCGTCGCGCCCGCCCAAATATCCTGCCGATCAGCTTTATGGCATCATCCCGCGCGACGTGCGTGCGCCTTATGATGTGCGAGAGGTGATTGCCCGGCTGGTCGATGGCAGCGAATTGCACGAGTTCAAGGCGCAATATGGCGCGACGCTGGTGACGGGTTTTGCCCATATCTGGGGCATGCCGGTGGCGATTTTGGCCAATAATGGCGTGCTGTTCAGCGAAAGCGCGCTGAAGGGCGCGCACTTCATCCAATTGGCGCAGCAGCGCGGCATCCCGCTCTTGTTTCTGCAGAATATCAGCGGCTTCATGGTCGGCGGAAAATATGAGGCCGAGGGCATCGCCAAACATGGTGCCAAGCTGGTCACCGCAGTGGCCACCGCAACGGTGCCAAAGGTGACGGTGCTGATCGGCGGATCATTTGGAGCGGGCAATTATGGGATGTGCGGCCGGGCCTATTCACCCAATTTCCTGTTCACCTGGCCCAATGCGCGGATCAGCGTCATGGGCGGCGAACAAGCGGCCAGCGTGCTCGCGGCCGTCCACCGCGATGCCGCAACGTGGACGGCTGAGCAAGCCGAAGCGTTCAAAGCCCCGGTGCGGCAGAAATACGAAGATGAGGGCAACCCCTATTACGCCACCGCGAGGCTGTGGGACGACGGGATCATCGATCCAGCCCAAACCCGCGACGTGCTGGCCCTGGCCCTCGCCGCCTGTTCCAGCGCGCCCACCCAGCCCGACGCACACTTTGGCGTGTTTCGCATGTAAAGCGGCGCTGCGGTGAGATGAGGTGGAGCGGGTGAAGGGAATCGAACCCTCGTCGTAAGCTTGGGAAGCTTCTGCTCTGCCATTGAGCTACACCCGCATATCCAGCATCGGACCAATGCCTGGATCACCGATTTGGCGGCCAGTTGCTGCGCCAGCACCCCTTCGGTGCAGGTGGTCATGCCACGGTGATGGTGCGTCCGTCAATATCGCACGCGCGACCATTGGCGTTGGGGCGGGTGCCGGGCGGCCCGCTCGGGCGGGATTGCCCCATGCCTGCGCATTTTTGTGCTTTGCAAATAGTTTTAGCCGTTTTTCTGGGATTCTGCGCCTTGCCAACCAGGGGGGCGTGCAGCGCAGGATCGTCCGGCAGGTCCCCGATGCGCCGTGATGCAGAGGGGAAATGGCCGCCATGACCACCACAAACCGCACCAGAGACCGGAGATTTGGGATGTTTGGCGCGCTGTTCTTGGGGGTGGCCGCGATGGTGGCCGCGATGGTGGCCGCGCCGGTTGCTGCGGCGGGATTGCGGGCTGGTGATGGCAACGCCGCTGAATTGCGGGCGATCCAACCGGGCGATCAACTGGTGCTGACCGACCACAATGCGACGATCACCTTTGCCGGGCGCGGCATTGCCCTGACCGGCTTTACCGGATTGATCGGCTATGCCAGCGACATGGCCTATGTGGTGGTTGCCGCCGGTACCGCCAGTGAACCCGGCGCAAAGACCATGCGCGCGGCGGCTGGCCAGATGCTGATCCTGCCGCCATTTGGGCAAGCGGCATCGGTTGCGCGCTATGACGCGGCGCGGTTGATCGCCAACTGGGATGCGGCGCAGCAGGGGCAATTTGCGGCGGCGCACCGGGGGCTGACCGCAATTGCGCGGGGTCAGGCGCGCGGCATTTTCCTGGGCCGCTTGGGCCGCACCCGGTTCAATGTCGCGGCATCGGGACTGGAGCGGAATGAATTGGCCCGGCGCAGCATCGTGGGCGGCAAAACGGTGCAAGCCATTCGCTTTGGTCCGCAAGGCGAGCCGGCCGATGTTGAGCGCGCGGTCGTCGCCCGCTTTCTGGCCGCGCTGACCGATGGAGATGCGGCTGGGGCGGCGGAGTTGATGGACCCGCTGCCCTTTGGCCTGTCCGATCTGCGCGGTGCAGCTATGAAGCCCAGCGGTTGGTGCCGATCGCTCAGCGATCGCTGGGTGAGGCCCTCGCGCAAGGGGGGCAGCCGGCCCGGGCATGGGCAATGTATCGCAGCGCGGCGGCGGAGTGGGACCGCGTCGCCCGGGCCGAGCTGCCGATCAGCAACTTTGATCAGACGAGGGAGGTTGACTGGCTCATCAACCGCATCAAGCGATGCTGATGGGCTGTGGTTCAGTCCCGCCGCGATGGTGACCGCCGTGACCGGCACGGGCAATCCGGTTAACGGTCGGTGCGGCCTTTCGGGGCCGGGCCGGGACGGCGGGATCCGCCGCTGCGGGGCGGCGCGCCCCGGTTGCCGGGGGCATGCGTCCGGGCAAAGGGCTTTGCGTCAGGCGAGCGGTTGGCGAATTTCCCGGGCGCTTTGTCCGGTCCGGCGCGGTTGGCAGACAGCCGGGGCGTCCCGTCGCCCTGTGGCTTGCCAGCATCTGCCGGGCGGTCGTGGCGCGTTGGCGGCTGGGTCCGGGCCGATTGGGGCCGGGGGTGCGGGACGCGGTGGGGAGGGCGCGGCGGGCGCGCGGCATTGTCGCGGCTGGCGGCGTGGGCGGTGCCTTTGCCAGCCATACGCGCGGCGTCGCGAGGGCTTTGGTCCATGCGGGTGATGGTCACGCCGTCGCCGCCCGCTTCGTTTGCGGCCTCGGCGGCGGCGGTGCGGGCGACGGCGGCGGCAAAGCGGTCGGCGGCGTGGCGCGGCACGTCAAACATGGTTTCATGCTGGCCAATCTTGATCGCACCCACTTCATTTTTGGTGACATGGCCCCGGCGGCACAGCAGCGGCAAAATCCAGCGGACATCGGCATTTTGGCGGCGGCCAATGTCCATCTTGAACCAGACCGTATCCTCAAACCCCTCGCGCTTGACCGCCGGACGGCGTTCGGCGGGGTCGGCGCTGCCCGCGTCCAGATATTCCTCGGCCACCGGCATTTTGGCGCGGTGGGCGCGCACCAGCGCGAGGGCAATTGCATCGGCAGACAGGGCATTTTGGACCCGCACCGCCAGCGTCCGATCGTCGTCGTCCACCGCCACTTCGGCGGCGGGCTGGGTGATGGTGGCAAACAGCCGCTCGCGGTCTTCGGCCCGCACCTCGGCGGCGGTCGGGGGATTTTTCCACTCGGCTTCGATGCGTGCAGCCCGCAACATCGCCTCGACCCGGCGGCGGCGGGGATAGGGAACCATCAGGATCGCCGTGCCCTTCTTGCCCGCCCGCCCGGTGCGGCCCGAACGGTGTTGCAGCGCCTCGCCATCGCGCGGCAGATCGACATGGATCACCAGGCTAAGCGCGGGCAGGTCGATGCCGCGCGCCGCGACATCGGTGGCCACGCACACCCGCGCCCGCTGATCGCGCAGCGCCTGCAGCGCCTGGTTGCGCTCATTCTGACTGTGCTCGCCCGACAGCGCCACCGCTTGAAACCCCCGCTCGATCAAGCTGGCGTGCAGGCGGCGGACATTGTCGCGGGTGGCGCAAAACAGCATGGCGGTTTCGGCATCGTGGAGGCGCAGCAGGTTGACGACGGCATGTTCCACATCCGCCGGGGCCACTGTGACCGCCTGATAGCTGATGTCGCCATGGCCCCGGTCATCACCGACCGCCGAAATCCTGAGGGCATCGCGCTGATAGGCCTTGGCCAATGCCAAAATCGGCTTGGGAATGGTGGCGGAAAACAT
>DAIUBZ010000055.1:0-9417 GCA_036846445.1 Sphingopyxis sp.
AGCCCAATTGCTCCATCATGTGCCGGGCGACCTTGCGAATGACCTTGCTGTCATCGACAATTAAACAGGTTTTCATCTCAGGTCCCTCGCTCGCCCCATTGAATGTGCATCAAAAATGCTCATGCCGCCTGCGCCAGATCCGCCATGACAAAGGTGGCGGGATCAATCACCAGATATTGCCGGCCATTGTGGGCAATGCCCCGATTGGCAACCGCCGCCCAGCCCGGGGTCAGCCGCCCGACCAATGGGGTTTCCGGACCATCAATCCGGCAGGCATCATCGACATGGTCCACCACCAGGCCATAGCCATGGCCATCGACATCCACGACAATGGCGCGCCGCGAGGCGGCCAGATCGGCTGGCGGCAGGCCGATCAGGACCCGGGGATCAATCAGCGTCAGCACCCGGCTGCGCAGCGCGAACAGGCCAGCGATATGGCGCGGCGCGCCCGGCACCGGCACCAATTCCCGCAAGCCCACCACCGACTCCACCCGGGCTGACGGCATGGCAAAACCGGTGTCGCCCAGCCGCCCGATCAGATAAATGTTCATGCCCGCGCCCTCGCCTCGATGCTGTCGGCCACGGCTTGCAACAGCGCCGGTCGATCATAACGGTAAATGCTGCTGTCAAAAGGTGAAGATTTTGCCTGCACCGCGCGCAAACGGACCAGCGGGACCGCCGGATCAGCCAGATCAGGCGCATCTGGCGCGCACCACAGCACCACGTCGCTGTCGGCCATGCCCGCGCCCGCACCTTCACCCCCGCCAATCCGGACCGCATAACCCGCGCGTTCCAGCATCGGGGCCAATATCGCCGCCGCCCAGCCATCATCACCATCGACCAGATGGCACAATTTGCGGCTGTGCCCTGCCCCAAGGCGGTCGCCATTTGCGCCAGCGGCGGCGGCCAACAGCGCAAATGTGTCGATCAATTCCACCGGCTGGCCGTTCAACAGCACCACCGCCGCCACCTCGCCGCCGCCGCCGGTTTCCGCAAGCTGGGCGGGCGGTTTCACCACGTCGATAACCCGGTGGATCGGATAGCAGATTGTCGTGTCGCCATCACTCAGCCGCAGCAGCCGCACTTTGCCGGGGTCACTGATTTTTGCGGGGTCACTGATTTTTGCGGGGTCACTGATTTTTGCGGGGTCACTGGCAGTGACAATCGGCCGAGCCAGCCCGAATAATTGCCCGCCAATCCGCACCGCACCCTGCCCGGCACTGGTGAAAATCTGGTCGCGGTCCACTTCATCCAGCCGTTCAATCGCCGACAGGGGAATGGCCCGCCGCAGGGCGCTGCCGTCATCGAACACCAGCCACTGATCCAGGCGTTCCGCCGCGCCGCCAGCTTCGCTGGCCGCTGGCGCGTCGGTCTGCGCCAATGCAACCCCCAGAACCACGGGCAGCGAGACGGTGTCGATCAGCAACACCGGCCTGCCGCTGTCGGGCAAGGTGGTGCCCGCATAAATGCCTGTGGCCAATACTGCCGGGGCGGCGGGGCGGATCACCAATTCCTCGTCACCAACCACCGCGTCGATCGCCAGCGCATAGCAGCGGCCTTCCTCGGGCTGGATGAGAACCAGCGCCCGGTCCGGCGCGGCGGCGGCCAGAACGCCGGGCATCGCCAGCCCCAATGCCGCGTCCAGCCGAATCAGCGGCAGGCGCTGGCCGCGCACCACCACCATCGCATTGCCGCCCGCATGGTCGATCTGGACGGCATCACTGGATTCCAGCAACACCTCGCGGATATTGCCCCGGGCAATGGCGAATTGCTGGCCGCCGCTGGCCACCAGCAACGACGCGATCACCGTCAGCGTCATTGGCACCCGCATCCGGATGGTCAGCCCGCGCCCCGGGCGGTTGTCCAAATCAACGACACCGCCAATCCGCTGCACATTGGCGCGCACCACGTCCATCCCCACCCCGCGTCCGGAAATGGCGCTGATCGTGCTGGCGGTGGACAATCCGGGGGCGAACACCAGCGCCAGCCGCTGCGCCGGGGTCATGGCGGCGGCCGCTGCGCGGTCGGTCACCCCGGCGGCGATGGCCGATTGGACCAGCCGGTCAACGTCGATGCCCCGGCCATCGTCGCTGACCAATATCTCGATCTGATTGCCCGCTTGCCGCGCGCTGACGCTGATCCGGCCGGTTGGCGACTTTGCGAGGGCGGTGCGCTCCGCCGCTGGCTCCAGCCCATGGTCCAGTGCGTTGCGGATGATGTGGGTCAGCGGATCCCGGATATTCTCGATCATCTCGCGGTCCATTTCGACATCGCCGCCGCTGCTGGCCAGTTGAACCTGTTTGCCAAGCTCTGCTGCCAGATCCCGGACCAGCCGGGGCAGCGGGGCCAACAGCCGCTCCAGCCGCTGCATCCGCATCTGGCTGACCGACACCCGAATGCCCGCCACTGCGGCTGACATTCGCTCAAATGCCGCCACGATCGCCGGATCCTGCACCCCCGCCGTCAGCAAGCGGTGAAATTCATTGCGGGCCAGCACCATGTCAGCCACCCCGGTCATCACATCATCAAGCAGCGCAACCGGCACGCGGATCGCCCGCAATTGCTCCACCCCCGGCGGGCCTGCATCGGCGTCGCTGGCGAGCGGTGCACGCCGGCTTTCATCCCCTGGTGCAGCCACTGCGGCCATCAAGGCGGCGATCAGCGCACCATCATCGCCGGACGGCTCAGCGCGGGCCACCTCAACCGCTGCAACAATCTGGACCAATTGGTCGGTCGCGGCCAGCAAATGGCCAATCAGCGCCGGGGTGACGGCGCACGTGCCGGCGCGCAGCCGGGCCAGCACATCCTCCGCCCCATGCGCCAGCGCGGTGATGCGCGGCAGGGTCAGAAAGCCGCTCGCGCCTTTGACGGTGTGGATCAGGCGAAAAATCTCGTCCAGCCGCGTGCGGTCCGCCGGATTTTGCTCCAGCGCGACCAGCGCCTCGGCGGCATCGCCGAGCAGATCAGCCGCCTCGCTTAAAAAATCGGTCAGCAATTCGTCCATGGCAATCGGTGATCCCGCATCTTGGCACAGGACCATCATTTGCCGGATATTGGTTAAGGCGGCGTTTACCGCGCCGTGCGGCGCACTTATCCGCCCGGCCGGATCACCGCGCCGACCAACAGGCTGGTTGGGGTCTCGCGGGCCAGCATCACCCGCCCGCCGCACTCTGCCGCCACCGCCTGCACCAATATCGCGGGCACCGTGCGTGACGTCATGGCGGCGGCGGCCTCGCCATGCTGCAAAATCGCCTCGACATCCTTGTCGAGCAGAATCCGCGCCGCCTCGGCCTGCAAGGCAATTTCATAGCTGTCGCCGCGCTGTTCACAGCCAATGTCCAGCCGCCCGCCCCGCACCAGCCCATCGACCAGCACCAGCGCCAGATTCAGCAAAATCTTCACCGCCGCCTTGGGCAGCGGCGCATCGCCCACCATCCAATTGAGCTCAATCGGCTTGGCATCGCCGATCAGATCGGCAATCGCCGCCTTCACCTCGTGCGGCGGCACCTCGGCGCCAAATCCGCCCGCCGAGCCAAAGGCCAGCCGGAAAAATTTCAGCTTGCCCGCCGATGTCCGCGCACTTTGTTCGAGCAGGTCAAAGCAGCGGGCGCGCATTTCCGGGTCTTTTTCATCGGCCAGCAGTTCCAGCCCATTGGCAAATGCCCCGATGGGACTGAGCAGATCATGGCACAGGCGCGATGCCACCAGCGCGGCAAAATCAACTCGGTCGGCGGTCATTGCGTCATCCTCGGGCGGCAGGGCAGCGTGGTGCTGCCTGCCCTAAGCCGGGGGGCTGGGCACGGCAAGGGCAAAGCACCGCCTTGATGGGGCAAGGCCGAGGGACCGCCTTGACACGGCCGCCCGCCGCCCCACCTTTGCGAAATGGGGGACGAAATTTGCCACATCGATGTGCCCGGCGGCGCGGCGGGTCAGCGGCTGGACCGGGCGCTGGCTGACGCTTTGCCCACCCTGTCGCGCGCCCGGCTTCAGGCGCTGATCAAGGCCGGGCGGCTGGTGGGCCATGGCGGCACGGCCATCACCGATCCGTCGGCCAGAGTGGCGGGTGCGGCGCGCTTCACCCTGACGGTGCCCGCCCCTGCCCCAGCGGGCAATGCCGCGCAGGATCTGGGGCTGGTGATTGCCTATGAGGATGATGATCTGATCGTTGTCGACAAGCCGGCGGGGCTGGTGGTCCATCCGGCGGCGGGCAATGCCGATGGCACGCTGGTCAATGCCCTGCTGCACCACTGCGCCGGGCAATTGTCAGGGATTGGCGGGGTGGAGCGGCCCGGCATTGTCCACCGGATTGACAAGGATACCAGCGGCTTGCTGGTCGCGGCCAAGCATGACGCCGCCCACGTCGGGCTGGCCCGGCAATTTGCCGCGCACAGCATTGACCGCCGCTATCTGGCGGTGGCGACGGGCCGGGTGATGCCGCCTGCTGGCCGGATTGACGCCCCGGTGGGCCGGTCGCCCACCAATCGCAAGAAAATGGCGGTGGTCGGCGCGGGGCGCGGCAAACCCGCCATCACCCATTACACCACACGCGAGGTCCTGCCGCTTGCCACGCTGATCGAGTGCCGGCTGGAAACCGGGCGCACCCACCAGGTGCGGGTGCATATGACCCATATCGGCCATCCGCTGGTCGGCGACCCGGCCTATGGCCGCACCCGGCGGCCACTGGCGGGCGTGCTGGCGGAACTGGGCTTTGCGCGGCAGGCGCTGCATGCCCAGCATCTGGGCTTTATCCACCCGATCAGCGGCGTGGACATCAGCCTGTCCAGCCCGCTTCCTGCCGATATGCAGCAACTGCTGATCGAATTGCGCGTTTGAGGTGATGAAGAAATGCTATGTGGGCGCCGACCCTGTTTGCGCTATGATGTTGGCTGAAAAGGAACCATTGCCATGACCACGACCAGCAACGTCCCCGCGATCGTCCCATCGCTTGGCAGTGATGCCGGACTGAACCGCTATCTGGCCGAAATCCGCAAATTCCCCCTGCTGACGGCGGAACAGGAATATATGCTGGCGGTGCGCTATCAACAGCATCAGGATCAGGGCGCGGCGGCGCAGCTTGTCACCTCGCACCTGCGGCTGGTCGCGAAAATTGCGATGGGCTATCGCGGCTATGGCCTGCCGGTCAGCGAGCTGATTTCCGAGGGCAATATCGGGCTGATGCAGGGGGTGAAGAAGTTCGACCCCGAACGGGGTTTTCGCCTTGCCACCTATGCAATGTGGTGGATTCGCGCTTCGATTCAGGAGTTTATCCTGCGGTCGTGGAGCCTGGTGAAAATGGGCACCACCGCCGCCCAGAAAAAGCTGTTTTTCAACCTGCGCCGGATCAAGAGCAATTTGGAGGCATTTGAGGAGGGCGATATGTCGCCCGAGCACGTCGCCAAAATCGCCGCCGATCTGGGCGTGACCGCCGATGAGGTCATCAGCATGAACCGGCGGATGGGGCTGGGCGGCGATGCGTCGCTGAATGTCCCGGTGAGCGAGGATGGCGAGGGGCAGTGGCAGGATTTGCTGGGTGACGACGGCCCGCTGCAGGACGAGCGGGTGGCCGAGGCGCAGGAACGGGACCAGCGCCACGCCATGCTGACCGACGCACTCGCTACGCTGAACGAGCGCGAGCGCCACATATTGACCGAACGCCGCCTGACCGACGAGCCGAAAACGCTGGAGGACCTGTCGCAAGTCTATCAGGTCAGCCGCGAACGGGTCCGCCAGATTGAGGTGCGGGCATTTGAAAAGCTGCAAGCCGCGATGATGAAGCTGGCGGGCGACCGGCGGCTGCTGGCGAACTGAGCGCCGCCCTGTCCGCTGGCCTGTCCGTTGCCGCAGCCCCCGCCCGGCCCGCCCGGCGGGGGCTGGCCGCACGCGCCATCGGGTTCGGGTTCCGGCTGGGACTTTGGTTCATTGCCCTGTCGATCCTGTGGGTGGCGGCCTATCGCTTTGTGCCGCCGCCGATCACCGTCACCATGATCGCCAATGGCGATGGCATCACCAAAAGCTGGCGCAGTCTGGACCAGATTGACCGCAATCTGGTCCGCGCAGTCATCGCTGCCGAGGACAGCAAATTTTGCACGCATTCCGGTTTTGACCGCGCCGCCATCGAGGATGCCATGCGCCGCAACGCGCTGGGCGGACGGATTCGCGGCGGCTCGACCATCAGCCAACAGACCGCCAAAAACGCCTTTTTGTGGCAGGACGGCGGCTATGTCCGCAAGGGGCTGGAGGCGTGGTTCACCCTGCTCATTGAAAATATCTGGGGCAAGCGGCGGATTATGGAGGTGTATCTGAACATCGCCGAAACCGGCATTGGCACTTACGGTGCCGAGGCGGGGGCGCGGCGTTATTTTCGCAAAAGCGCCGCCAGCCTGTCAGCCAGCGAGGCCGCCCGAATCGCCGCTGCCCTGCCCGCGCCGCAAAAACGCGCCGTCACCAACCCCAGCGGCTGGACCCGCCGCTACGGCAATATGATCAGCGCCCGCATGGCGGTGGTGCGCCGCGACGGGCTGGACGGCTGTGTCTTTCCCTGACGCTGCGTCAAAATTGGTCGGCAATATCGGCCAATCGGCTTAGCCGTTTGGGGGCAAGGCTGCGCCAACTGCGCGCCAGCCACGCCTCGATCGCTGCCCAATCCACCGGCTCGCCCGCCTCATCCGGGTCCAGCCGGATGCCAATCCAGCCGCTGGGCGCATAAAAGCGCGGCAGGAAATAGCGCATCGGGTCTTGCTCGGTCAGGGCCGCCTGCTCGTCCGCGCCGCTGGCCTTGACCAACAGCGCCACCCGCGCCTGGCCATGGTCGGCACGGGCGAAATAAGCGAAAAATTTGCCGCTGGTCTCGCCGCCGACCCGCCAGCCCACCGCGCCATGGCTGGTCCGCTCGCTGGTTTGGGCCAGCGCCAGCGCCCGCCGCCGCACCTCGCTGAGCAGCCATTCGGGGTTCGCCGCGCGCGACGCCCAGGCCGACAGGGTGCGGGCATAGAGCTGATGTTCGGCAATCAGCACCCGGCTGGCCAGACTGGCCGCAGTGTCACCCGGCACAATCGCCACCCGGCTTTGCCCCAGCACCGGCCCGGCGTCGAGATCGGCGGTGACCAGATGGACGGTGCAGCCCGCGACGGCATCGCCCGCATCCAGCGCCCGCTGGTGGGTGTTGAGTCCCGGATAGGCGGGCAGCAGGCTGGGGTGGATGTTCAACATCCGGCCTTCCCAGTCGGCCACAAACTGCGCGGTCAATATCCGCATATAGCCCGCCAGCGCCACCAGCTCCGCCCCGGCCGCGACCAATGCGGCGTGCATCGCGGCATCATGGGCGGCGCGGTCCATGCCCCGGTGGCTGATCGCGCACGTCGGCACACCCTCCGCCGCCGCCAGCGCCAGCCCGGGGGCCGCCGGGTCATTGCTGGCCACCAAAATTACCTCAAACCCGCTGCCGGGCTGGCGGCTGGCATAGAGCAGCGCCGCCATATTGGTGCCGGAACCCGAAATCAGCACCGCCACCCGGGCATCAGCCATGGCGATGCACCGCCTGCCAATCTGCGCGCGCGCTCCATGTCTCGCCGCTGCCGCGCACGGTGCAGCCGCGCACCCCCTCGGCAATATGGCCGATGCGGTGGACCGTCTCGCCCGCGGCGATCAGGGCAGCGACCACGCCGTCCGCCTGCTCCGGCGCGACCACCACCGCCATGCCGATGCCGCAGTTGAAGGTGCGGGCAAGTTCGGCTGGCTCGATATTCCCCTGCGCCTGCAAAAACGCCATGATGCGCGGCAGCGGCCACGCATCGGCGTCGATCGCGGCGTGCAGCCCGGCGGGCAGCACCCGGGGGATATTTTCCAGCAGGCCGCCGCCGGTGATATGGGCCAGCGCCCGCACCCGTCCGGCCCGCACCAGCGGCAACAAGGCCGCGACATAAATGCGGGTGGGGGCCAGCAGTGCCTCGATCAGCAAGACGTCGGGGTCGAACAGCGCCGGGCGGTCCAGCCGCCAGCCCCGCTGCGCCGCCAGCCGCCGCACCAGCGAAAAGCCATTGCTGTGAATGCCGGACGCCGCCAGCCCCAATATCACATCGCCCGCCGCCACCGTGTCGCCGGTCAGCAGCGCGTCCCGCTCCACCGCGCCGACGCAAAATCCGGCCAGATCATAGTCGCCATCGGCATACATGCCCGGCATTTCGGCGGTTTCGCCGCCGATCAGCGCGCATCCCGCCATCCGGCACCCCTCGGCAATGCCCGCCACCACCGCGACCGCGACATCATTGTCCAGCCGGGCGGTGGCGTAATAATCGAGGAAAAACAGCGGCTCGGCCCCCTGCACGACCAGATCGTTGACGCACATCGCCACCAGATCAATGCCAACCCCGCCGTGCCGCCCGCTGTCGATCGCCAGTTTCAGCTTGGTGCCGACCCCATCATTGGCCGCCACCAACAAGGGATCGGTAAAACCGGCGGCCTTCAGGTCGAAAATGCCGCCAAATCCGCCCAGCGCGGCGTCGGCCCCAGCGCGGCGGGTGGCGCGCGCCAGCGGGGCAATCGCGCGCACCAGCGCATTGCCGCGCGCAATCGACACCCCGGCGTCGGCATAAGTCGCGGCGGGGGTGGCGGCAATTTTGCCGGGCGCGGGCGAGTTGGGCTTGGCATCCATGGTCCATGCGCCTAACGCTTTTGCGGCAATATTGCCATGGGTTGATTGCCGGTTTTCGCGGCGGTGGATTGAGTGAAAGGCACCAATGTCCCATCACCTGCCCCAGCACCCATCCCCGATGGCCTGGGCGGCCCGCCGCCACTGGCGGCTGGGCGCGCTGGCGGCGGCGGCGGGGGTGCTGCTGACCGCCTTGGCGGCGACCGGCCAGATTGGCGGCGGCAATCGCGGCATTGCCCCGGTGAACAGCAGCAAT
The DNA here is from genome assembly GCA_036846445.1 of Sphingopyxis sp. GTDB lineage: Bacteria > Pseudomonadota > Alphaproteobacteria > Sphingomonadales > Sphingomonadaceae > Sphingopyxis. The sequence goes on from DAIUBZ010000055.1 coordinate 8,904, forward strand.
GATCTGCTGACCACCGGCATCAAGGTCGATGTGATCGCCGCATCGGCCAACGCCGCCCGGGCCGATGGCTGGCGCAAGGCCCAGCGCGAGGGCTGGCAACAATTGTCGCAGCGGATCAATGGGCGGCCCGGTCCGGCACTGCCCGACGGGGTGCTGGACAGCATCGTGTCCGCCGTGGTGGTGGAGCAGGAGGCGATTGGCCCCCGCCGCTATGTCGCCACGCTGGGCATTTTGTTCGACCGGGTGCGCGCCGGCCAGATTCTGGGCATCAGCGGCCAGGTGCTGCGCTCGCCGCCGCTGCTGGTGATTCCGGTCCAGAGCATCGGCGGCCTGCCGCAGGTGTTTGAACAGCGCAGCGAGTGGCAACGGGCGTGGGCCGAATTTCGCGTGGCCGACAGCGCGGTGGACTATGTCCGCACCAGCGGTGCCGGGGCCGACCCTTTGCTGCTGAATGCCGCGCAAACCGGGCGGCGCGGGCGGCTGTGGTGGCGCGAGATATTGGATCAATATGGCG
>DAIUBZ010000056.1:0-9346 GCA_036846445.1 Sphingopyxis sp.
GCCAGCAGGATCTGGCCGATGCAATTGTTGATCTTGTGCGCGCCAGTGTGATTGAGCTCGTCGCGCTTGAACCAGATTTGGGCGCCGCCCAATTCGGACGTGATGCGCGGGGCGAAATACAGCGGGCTGGGCCGCCCGACATAATGTTCCAGCAGATCGTCAAACTCGGCCTGAAACGCTGGATCCGCCTGCGCCCGGCGATATTCACGCTCCAGATCGAGCACCAGCGGCATCAATGTCTCGGCGACATAGCGCCCGCCATATGGGCCAAAATGGCCCCGCGCGTCGGGCTGGGTGCGATAGCTGTTGGGGATGGTTTCAACCTTGGTCATAAGACCGCACCGCGTAGGCAAAAGCCCTGATCTTGTCCACATCCTTGACGCCGGGCGCGCTTTCCAGCCCCGATGACGCGTCCACCAGCGGCGCGCCGGTTGCGCGCAGCGCCGCGCCCACCGTGTCGGGGGTCAGCCCGCCCGCCAACCCCCATGGCAGCGGGGGGCGCGGGCCGTTCAATAGGCCCCAGTCAAAGCGGGTGCCGGTTCCGCCGGGCAGGGCGGCGGCAGGCGCGTCATAAAGCAACAGGTCCGCCGCGCCGACGTAGCGATTGGCCCGGACCAGCGCCGCCGCATCCTTGACCCCCAGCGCCTTCCAAACCCCAACCTTGCCGTGCTGGCGCACCAGCGCCAACCATTCCGGGGTTTCGGTTCCGTGAAATTGAACAATATCGGGCCGCACGGTGGTGATCGCCGCCTGGGTCGCGGCGGGGTCGGCGTTGACCAGCAGCAGCACCACCTTCACCCGGCCAGCCGCATGGCCGCGCAGCGCCGCCGCGCGCGGCAAATCGACATGGCGCGGGCTGGGCGGATAGTGAACCAGCCCGATATGGCTGACCCCCGCCGCCACACAGGCGTCAATCGCCGCTTCGCTGGTCAGCCCGCAAATCTTGATCTGGGTGGTCATCATCCATTCTTAAACCGGCGCGAGTTGCTTTTCCAGCACGGTGAACCAGATCGGCGGCGATTGCCGGGTTGGATAGGGGCGGCGTTCGCCCGTGGGGGCATAGCCGCGCCGCCGATACCAGGCGATCAGCGCCAACCGCTTGTCGATCACCGTCATCTCCAGCCGGGCGATACCGCGCGCGCGGGCGTTATCTTCGGCTGCGACCAGCAGCCGCCCGCCCAATCCCGCCGATTGCTCCTGCGGCGCGGCGCACAGCATCGCCAAATGGCCCAGCCCGCCGCCTTTTGCGGCGACCGAGACACAGCCAATGACCGCCACGCCGTCGCGGGCCACCAGAATATCGACATTGGCATCCGCGAACAGCGCGTGCAGCGCCGCCAGCGGCATGCGTTCATCGGTCAGAATATCAGCCTCGTGATTCCACCCCTGCCGGGCGCTGTCGCCGCGATATGCAGCCTCCAGCAGCGCCTTGATCGCGGGCGCATCGGCCGGATGGGCCGCGTTGATGGCGGTCATGGCTGGTTGCGCCGGTTACAGCGTCGCCAAAATTGCGCGCGCCGCTGCATCGGGATCTTCGGCCTTGGCAATCGGCCGTCCGATGACCAGCACGCTGGCGCCATCGTCGCGCGCTGCGCGCGGGGTGACGATCCGTTTCTGATCCGCAAGCGCGCCGTCCGCAGGGCGAAGGCCCGGCACCACGAAAAAGCCGCCGCGCCACGCCGCATGGGCGGCCTTGACCTCGCGGCCGGAACAGACAATGCCGTCAAGCGCAGCGTCGCGGGCCAGCGCCGCCAGCCGCGCCACCTGATCCGCCGGGCTGTCGGCCACGCCGACGCGGCTGAGGTCATGATCGTCCAAACTGGTCAGCACCGTGACGCCCACCACCCGGCAATGCTCGCCCGCCGCGGCCTTGGCATCCTCCATCATTGCCCGCCCGCCGCTCGTGTGTACAGTCAGGATCGCCGGGCCCAATGGCCGCAGCGCCTGCACCGCCTTGGCCACGGTGTTGGGAATGTCGTGGAGTTTCAGGTCGAGAAACAGCGGCAGGCCCAATCGGGCGATTTCCATGACGCCGTGGTGGCCATTGGCGCAAAAAAACTCCAGCCCCAGCTTATAGCCGCCAACATGCTGGCGCACCCGCCGCGCCAGCGCCAGCGCGGCATCCAGATTGCGGGTGTCCAGCGCCAGATAGATGGGCGCGCTCATGGCTGCGGCACCGCCAGATCATCGGCGACATCGCGGGCCAGCGCCGGGGGATCGGCAACCGGCGAACCCGCCGGGGGCACAGCCGCCGCCCGCAACTGGTTGATTTCCGATTGCAGGGCTTCGTCCCGCCGGCGCGCGCTCCACCGGCTCGCGCGCAGGGCAATCCACATCGGCAGCACCCCGGCCAGAAACACCGCCGCCAGCACCACCGGCAATTTGGTGTCGAGCAGCATCCCGGGCCAGACTGTAATGGCCACCGGGTTCCAGTTGGCGATGGCAAAGATCAGCACCGCCACCCAAATTGCGATCCACATGGTGTTGCGGATAAAGCCAACCATAACGCCCTCCCTGATGCGTGCCGTTACTGCGCTTGTCCTTCGAATACCCGCGCGAAAATATCATCAACCCGGGCCAGATGATGCGCCAGATCGAAACAGCCGTCCAGTGCCGCTGGCGACATCAGCGCCGCCACCTCAGTGTCGGCACCCAGCAGATCGCGCAGGCTGAGCTGCCCGTCGCTATCCCACACCTGCATCGCGCTGCGCTGAACCATGGCATAGGCCGCCTCGCGGCTCGCGCCAGCCTGGGTAAGGGCCAGCAGCACCCGCTGCGAGTGAACGAGCCCGCCCATCCGGTCCAGATTTCGCTGCATCCGCGCCGGATAGACCAGCAATTTGTCAACCACCCCGGTCAGCCGGGCGAGGGCAAAGTCCAGCGTGATCGTCGCATCGGGGGCGATATAGCGTTCAACCGACGAATGGCTGATGTCGCGTTCATGCCACAGCGCGACATTTTCGAGCGCCGGGGTGACATAGCCGCGCACCATGCGGGCAAGGCCGGTCAGATTTTCGGTCAGCACCGGATTGCGCTTGTGCGGCATGGCGCTGCTGCCCTTTTGCCCGGGCGCAAAATATTCCTCCGCCTCCAGCACCTCGGTGCGCTGAAGATGGCGAATTTCCGTGGCCAGCCGTTCGACCGACCCGGCGATCACCCCCAATGTGGCAAAAAACATCGCATGGCGGTCACGTGGGATGATCTGGGTGGAGATCGGCTCTGGGGTCAGCCCCAATTTGGCCGCGACATGCGCCTCAACCGCCGGGTCGATATTGGCAAAAGTGCCCACCGCGCCGGAAATGGCACAGGTCGCAATTTCGGCCCGCGCCGCGACCAGCCGGGCGCGGCACCGGGAAAATTCCGCATGGGCAAAGGCCAGTTTCAGCCCGAATGTCACCGGCTCGGCATGGATGCCGTGGCTGCGGCCGATGGTGGGGGTATATTTATGCTCGTGCGCCCGGCGATTGAGGGCGGCCAGCAATGCGTCCAGATCGGCGAGCAACAGGTCAGCCGCCCGCACCAGTTGCACGGCCAGGCACGTATCCAGCACGTCGCTGCTGGTCATGCCCTGATGCATGAACCGGGCTTCATCGCCCACTTGCTCCGCCACCCACGTCAAAAAGGCGATGACGTCATGTTTGGTAACCGCCTCGATCGCGTCAATCGCCGCCACATCGACGATCGGCCCCGTGGCCCACCACGCCCACAGCGCATCGGCGGCGGCGCGCGGCACCACGCCCAGATCGGCCAGAGCCTCGGTCGCATGGGCCTCAATCTCGAACCAGATGGCATAGCGGGTGGCCGGTTCCCAGATGGTGGCCATGGCGGGACGGGAATAGCGCGGGATCATTGGCATGCCCTTTGTGGTTGCAACGAGCGGCCGCTAGCAGAGGCGGCGGGGTTACAACAGGCCATTGCTGCGGAAACTATAATGGGTGCCGCCGCCGATGATGATATGATCGTGCAGCGCAATGCCCAATTTGCTGACCGCTTGGGCGATATCGGTGGTGATGGCAATATCCTGCCGGCTGGGCTGGACCGTGCCGCTGGGATGGTTGTGGACCAGGATGATCGCCGCTGAATTCAGCTCCAGCGCCCGTTTCACCACTTCGCGCACATAAATGGCCGATTGGTCGACCGTGCCTTCGCTCACCAGCTCGTCGCGGATCAATTTGTTGCCGCTGTCGAGATGCAGCACCCGCACCCGTTCAATCCCCAGCGCGCCCATGTCTGCGCGCAGCCAGTCGAGCAGCGCCGCCCAGCTTGACAATATGGGCCGCTCCGTCACCCGGCCCTTCAGCAACCGCAGTGCCAGCCCCTGCACGATTTTCAGCGCCGCCACCCCGGTATCGCCAATATGGGGCATGCGGCGCAGCGAATCAGCGTCGGCGGTCACCACCTCTTCCAGACTGCCAAATTCCGCCAGCAACGCCTTGGCAATCGGCTTGGTATCCCGGCGCGGCACCGCCAGCGTCAGCAGATATTCCAGCAGCTCATAATCGGCCAATGCATCCGTGCCATTGGCCAGCAACCGGGCCCGCAGCCGCGCACGATGACCACTATGGTCGGCGGCCGCCGAGGGCAAAGCGGGTGGAACAGGCTCAGTCATCGCGCCCTGCATGGGCCATCAGGGCGCTTGTTTGCAAGCTGCATCCAGCCTAACCGACAGCTTCCCATGATTGGTTCAAGGCCCAGATGAGCGGTTCGCTTCCCGATATCCAGCCAGCCGAAGGGGCGACGCCCGTGCGCCACAGGTGGCGGCGGCGGGTCGCCATGGGCTCGGTGGCGGCGCTGGCTGTGGCGGCTGGCGGGGCGTGGTTGGCGCGCGAGCGGATTGCCGACCGGTTTATCCGCGACGAGCTTGCCCGGCGCGGAGTTCAGGCCAGCTATGATATTGCGGCCATCGGCGTGCAGCGGGAACGCCTGAAAAATGTGGTGATCGGCGATCCGGGCAATCCGGACCTCACCGTCGCTGATCTGGAGGTGGTGCTGGGCTTTGGCCCCGCTGGTCCTTTTGTCGAGGCGGTGCGTGCCAGCGGGGTGCGGCTGAATGCGCGCTATGCCAATGGCAAGCTGGACCTTGGCGAACTGGCCAAGTTCATCCCGCCGCCAGCCGATGAACCGGCCAGCCTGCCCGACATTGGCATCACCTTGAGCAACGCCAGCGCCCGGATCGCCACGCCCTGGGGGCTGGTGGGCGTGGGGCTGGCGGGGCAGGGCAATGCCCAGCGCAATTTTCGCGGCCATTATGGTGTGGCTGCGCCAGCGTTGCTGGCGGGCGAGTGCCGGGTTGCTGCCGCAACGTCGCGCGGCAGCGTGAAAGTCCGCAGCGGCGTCGTCAACCTGCTCGGGCTGGTCGGTGCGGGGTCGGGCCGGTGCGGTGACGGGCTGGCTGGCCCGATCAGTGCCGCGCTGGCCACCAGCTTCAATGCCGATTTCACCCGCGCTGATGCCCGGCTGACGGGAACTGGCGGCGCGCTGCGCCATCCGGCCGCCACCGCGGCGGGCCTGCAATTCGCCATGGACGGCGATTTGCGTGCCGGACGCGCCACCGCCCGCTTTGGCGTGACCGGGCGCGGGGTCGCGGGTGAACCGGGCCGGGCCGACACGCTGGTGGTGCGCGGCGAAGTGGCCGCCAGCGACGGGCGCTTCGCCGGTGACGCGGTGCTGACTGCGAATCGCGCCCGCGCCGACCCCGCGATGATCGCGCAGATGCGCGGTGCGGGCGCGGCAGCGCAGGGCACCCCGCTGGCGGCCTTTGCCGCCGCCGCCGCCACCGCTTTGGCAGCGGCGATGGCGGATGCCGAGGGTTCGGCCCGGCTGACCCTGTCGGGCCGGGCGGACCGGTTCGCGCTGGCGGTGCATGGTGCAGCCCTGACCGCGGCGTCGGGGCTGGAACTGCGAGACACCAGCTTTGCCGCCGCGCCGCTGCTGCGATGGACCGGCGGGCCGGATGGCCGCAGCCGGCTGCGGATCGCGGGCGCGCTGACCGCGCGCGGTGGCGGCTTGCCCGATGCCAGCATCAGCTTTGCACCGAATGGCGGCGGCTGGGCCGGGCGGGCTGTGCTGGCCCCGTGGGCGATTGGCCGCGACCTGCTGGCACTCGACCCGGTGGCATATCGGATCACCGCCGATGGCAGCGCGCGGCTAGCCAGCGCGCTGCGGTTGAGCGGGCCGCTGGCGGACGGGCGGGTGGAGGGATTGCGCCTGCCGCTGGATGTGCAGCGCAGCGCGGGCGGCACTGTCGCGGTGGCCGGTGGCTGCCGCCCGGTGGCCGCTGATGCACTCACGCTGGCTGGGGTGACACTGGACGCCCCGGCGATCACCCTGTGCAGCGCGCCGGGCCAGCCGCTGCTGAGCGCCGGTCCCTCGGGGTTGGCTGGGCGCGTGGCGGCTCGCGATATCGCGCTGAACGGACTGATCGGGGATACGGCGCTGGCGGTGCGGGCCGGGACTGCGGCGCTGGACTTGGCGACATATCGCTGGTCACTCGCCGATGTGGCCCTGTGGCTGGGGGCGCAGCCGGGCCAAAGCTTGACGCCGCGCCGGGTGGCAGCGGCGATCGACGCCGCGCCAACTCCGCCGCCGCCGCCTGCTCCTGTGCCCGCAATCGACCCCGCCGCCGCCCCGCCACTGGCCCTGGCAGAACCGGTCAGCAGCGCCCTGCCGGAATTGCTGACTGACATTGCGGTGACCCGCCTCGACATCGCCGCGCTGTCGGGGGCGGCGGCTGACGGCGGCTGGCGGGGGCAGGTCAGCGGCCTGACCGGCACTCTGGCGGCGGTGCCGCTGCTGATGGACGAGGTGGCCGGGGATTGGCGCTGGGCCGAGGGGGCGCTGACGCTGGACGGCGGGCTGAGGGTGCGCGATGCCCAGCGGCTGGCGCGGTTTCAGCCGATGGGATCAGACAATCTGGCGCTCCGTTATGCCGATGGCAAGCTGGTCGCCCGCGCGGACCTTGCCGAGCGCACGACCGGCACGCGGATCGCCGCCGTCACGGTCAATCATTTGCTCGACGGCGCCCGGGGCAGTGCCGCCTTCACCGTCAAGGAGCTGAGCTTTGGCGAGCGGTTTCAACCGGACCAGCTCAGCCGGCTGGCATTGGGCGTCATTGCCAATGCGACCGCCACGGTGGACGGTAGCGGCCAGATCGACTGGTCCGGCGGCACCATCACCTCACGCGGCAGCTTCCAGACCCGGGGCGCCGATTTCGCTGCCGCCTTTGGCCCGGTCAGCGGCGCGGCGACCACGATCAGTTTTGACGATCTGCTGGCGCTGCGCTCGGCACCGGGCCAGCAGATCACGCTGGCCGAAATCAACCCCGGCATTGCGGTGCGCGGGGGTGTGATCGGCTATCAAATGCTGGATGCAACCCGGGTGCGAATCGAGGGCGGGCGCTGGCCTTTCGCCGGGGGTGTGCTGGAATTGGCCCCCACGACACTGGATTTCGCCGAAAACGCCGTGCGGCGGTTGGAGTTTCGGCTGATCGGGGTCGACGCGGCGGTGTTTTTGCAGGAAATGGATTTTGCCAACATCACGGCCACCGGGGTGTTTGATGGCGCGTTTCCGGTCGAGTTTAGCGGCCTTGGCGCCGACATTGTTGGCGGCAAGCTGGTCTCGCGCGGCGGCGGAACATTGTCCTATGTCGGCGAACTGTCGAATCAGAACCTGGGGGTGATCGCGAATTTTGCGTTCAACACGCTCAAATCCGTGCAATATCGCACGATGGTGATTGATCTGGATGGAGCGCTGGACGGGGAAATGGTGACCGATATCCGCTTTGACGGGCTGGGGCAGGGGCCAAATGCCAGCCGCAACCTGATTACCCGGCAGGTCGCGAAACTGCCGCTGGTGCTCAATCTGAAAATCACCGGGCCGTTCCGCCAGTTGATCGGCTCGGCTCAGGGCCTGTATGACCCGGACCTGCTGGTTGGTCGCAACCGGGATGCGCTGAACGATCTGGTGCGCGCGCGCACTGCCACCCAACCAACGCCCGTCCCGCAACCATCCGTCCCGCCACCATCCGCCCCGCCACTATCCGCCCCGCCGCCGCCCATCCCGCCTGCGCCTGATGGCGTTCAGCCTGCCGAAAGCGAGCCTATGCCATGACCACGCCATGGATGAACTCCGCACCCCGTTCAGTTGCTCCGCTGCCGCGCCGCCCATGGCTGCGCGCTGCGCTGCTGTGCCCCGGCGCGGCATTGGCGGCGGCCTGTGTTCAGATCGACACGCCCGACAAGCCAATCGAGATCAACCTGAACATCAACATCCGGCAGGAGGTGGTGTTCCAGATCGACAACGACGCCAAACGGGTGATCGACGACAATCCGGCGATTTTCTGATGCCGCCGCCGGCTCGATCGCATCGGTTTTTTCAGCAAGGACAATTCGCATGACCAACGCAAAACGCATATTTGGCCGGGGCTGGTCCGCCGGGCTGGCGATTGCCGCAGCCACGGTGGCGGCGCTGGTGCTGTCACTGCCCGCCGCGCAGGCCCAGCGCGAGCCGGCCTATCAGGCGGCACGGTCGGCCGGGCAGGTGGGGGAGCAGCCCGACGGATATTTGGGCCATGTTACCCCGCCGACGCCGGAATTGCGGGCAATGGTGCTGGATTTGAACATCAAGCGCAAGGACGCCTATACCCGCCAAGCCGCGGCCAATGGCAGCACGGTGGAGCAAATGGCCTTTGCGTCGGGATGCAACCAGATCGCCCGGACGAGCGACGGCGAGAAATATAAATCCCCCGACGGCAGTTGGCAGACCCGGGGGGCCAGTCCGCCCGTTCGCGACCCCCGCTGCCTCTGACCCTTGGGTCAGGACCCCCAGCCCCGCCCATGATCCGCCCGCTTTTTGCGGGGGAAGCACCCCGGCGGTTGACTTGACGCGCGCCCGTTTATAGAGGGGCCGCAGAATTGATGGCGGGCGACAGCCTGTGCCATTGCCACACTGAACCAACGGCCCGATCCCGGGTCGAAGCGACAGGACGGGAAGGGCGCGGGATGGCAAACGGCGAAAACTCCCCGAAACCGGTGGTATATGATCCCCGTCTGGCTGCACTTGGCGAGCGACTGGATGCGGCATTGCCACAGGATCAGGCGGTCTCTGGTGGCAAGGCCGATTCTCGGCAGGGAAACCGGGTTCTCGCTGACCTGATTGGCGCGATTTTCGGCAGCGCGTTGATCGGGTGGGTGATTGATCGCTTTGCGGGAACCGAGCCGTGGGGATTGGTGATTTTGCTATTTCTGGGGATCGCAGTGGCCTTCAGAAATATGATCGCCAAGGCGCGGTCGGGCAGGTTGGGCGGCAATAGCGGCGGCGGTGACGCCGACCGGGCAGGATCCGGCGG
>DAIUBZ010000057.1:0-9306 GCA_036846445.1 Sphingopyxis sp.
TGAAAGTGGAGCAATATTACCAGAATTATCCCGCAGAACGAGTCATCGGCGTTAGCCCCGGGATGCAGTTTGCATGGAGCATCGATAACGCGCACCGCCCGTGCCCGTCGTTCATCCCGGCTTTGCTATCCGAACTGCATCCGTTTTTCGTTGAGGAGCAGGTGTTTTCCGCGTGCGCCGTGCTGAATACCGTTACCCCCGATTATCGAGGGTCCAGCGGCAAACTGGTTGATCAGGGTCAGGGCCGCGATTGGGCCTGGTCAATGCGCGATCTGCTGCTCGCTTATGCTTTGTTGCGATCCATGCCGGCGCTTGATTGGTTGCCACTGGCAGAGAGGTTTGATGCGATCCTCGCCGCCAATCTGGACCGCGCGGTCAGGGCACTCGCGGTGCCCGGGATGGGGCAATTGGGGATGTTCTGGGAAGGCGACGCCAGCGATAATCAGCCCAATCCGACATTCTGGCCATCGATCCGTACGGGGCAGCGACCCGGCGTTTATACCGGATCAATCGTCAATTATATTGCCTATACGCTGGATTGGGGACGGCGATTGCATGGCGATCCGCGTTGGTCGCAATTGCAGGCGGCCTTTGCAGAAAGGTTTCAGGCGCGGCGCTTTCTGGCAAGCGGGCCTTACTGTTTCCTCAATCTGCCAGCGCGATTGGAAGGGCGCTGGTTCAGCGATTGGCGGCAAATGGCGCAGGCCGTTGGCCTGCCTCCCGATATTGCGCGGCAACCATGGTATAGTTTTGACCAGCCGGTGAATGATCCGCGCGTGTATGAATATACCACCGAATATCCCGGAACATTCTATCATGGCCTGAAATTGGCGCAGGCAACGGGGACTACCAATGCCGATGTGGATACGGCGATTGCGCTGTTAGAGGCGCAGATTCGCCGGGGCGATACGGAAAGCTATGCCGCCTTTGCCATGCGCCATTCGCGGTAAGGTGGGCCCGCAAGCGGAGCTGGCGCTGCAGCAAAAGCATCATGCCACCCCATGAATTTCCCGCCTATCAAAAGGCCTGAGGGGGATACAAAGGGGGATTGAACTTTTACGAAATCATAAAAATATAAGAATTTCTTGCCTTTAATAGACAAGACTGGTGCGGCCGAGAAGACTCGAACTTCCACGGCCTTTCGGCCACAACGACCTCAACGTTGCGCGTCTACCAATTCCGCCACGGCCGCACCCTGTTCCCGGCGCGCTGCGCCGCGAGTGGGCGCGATTAGCAGGCGGGGCCGGGGCTGGCAAGCGGGGCGCGGCTGTCACCATCCTGCCACGGTATCATCATTGAAATGTCACCAAAACTGCGTCTGACTGTCATGACCGCTGGCTAATGATCCCCCAGCCGGGAGACGCTGGGGGGTCGCGAATCGCCTGTTTTCCGCTGAATTGATTGCAATTTCATCACGATCATTGGCCCTTGCGGCTTTGGCGACGGAGATATTTATGGCGGCTTTTTCACGCGTTCGTTCGGTCATGCTCACGGGTGTGGCATGCAGCATTTTGGCCGCTTGCGGTGCAGATGGCGTTGCCTCGCCGGGTGAAGGGGTGATTATTCTGCCCGCACCAACCCCGGCTCCCGCGCCAGCGCCGACCCCGACGCCAACGCCAACGCCAACCCCGCCGTCGCTGGTGACCCCCGCTGCGGCTTGCCCCAGCATTGCCGGGCCGGATCAATTGATCAATCTGGGCACGATTTCGGGGCCAGAGGGTGAATGGCGCAACTGCGGCTTCCCCGCGCGTTTCACCGCCAACACCGCCATCGCCCGCGTGCCCGGCGTACTTTATTCAATGCCCGGCCGGGTCGATGTCGGCACCGACCAGGGCGCGGCCAGCAGCAATGTCGCCGTTACCCTGACCATCGACCCCGGCGTGGTGATTTTTGGCGGCACCGGCGTGTCGTTCCTGGTCGTCAATCGCGGCAACAAGATTGACGCGGTCGGCACCGTCAGCCGTCCGATCATCTTCACCGGGCGCGGCGATGTGGTCGGCAGCGCCGATGACCAGACCTCGCAATTGTGGGGCGGGGTGGTCTTGCTGGGCCGCGCGCCGGTTACCGACTGTCTGGCACCGGGCGCTGCCGAAGGCACGGTGGCGTGCGAGCGCGAGACCGAAGGCACCAGCAACGCGCGGGGCGGCGGGGCGACCCCGACCGACAACAGCGGGCGGATGTCATTTGTGCAAATCCGCTATTCCGGCTTTGTGCTGTCGGCCAACAACGAATTGCAAGCCCTGACGACCACCGGCGTGGGCTCGGGCACGGAGATCAGCAACATCCACTCGCACAACAGTTCGGATGATGGGGTCGAGTTTTTCGGCGGCCGCCACAATATCCGCAATCTGGTGGTGACTGGCGCGGAGGATGACAGCGTCGATACCGACGTCGGTTACAAAGGCTTCATGCAGTTCGTGCTGGCGATCCATCGCGAGGGCGGTGCGATCGGCAACTCGATGGTCGAGGCGGACTCGAACGGCAATGAAGGCGCCATCCCGCGCCAGAACACCCGGCTGGCCAACTTCACCTTTGTTCACCGCAACGCCGCCACCAGCGATGGCACCGCGATCAACCTGCGCGGTGGCACCGACTATGCCATGTACAATGGCGTGGTGTCGGCCCCCGGCCTGCCGTGCGTGACCGTCCGCAACGCCATCACCACCCAGGCCGCCAATGTGGCGCAGGATGATGTTGGGCCGGTGCGGTTCGACTCAGTGGTGATGCAGTGCGGCCCGACCCCGTTCCAAGGCCTCAGCGGGGTGACGGCGGCGGATGTTCAGACCATTTTCGGCAATGGTTCGAACAACAGCTTCACCTTCACCACCAGCTTGGTGAACGGCTATATCAACGGGCCGAACGAGACGGCCCGCACGCCGTTTGCGAACCTGAGCGGCGTGAACAGCTTTTTCCAGAACACCGATTATATCGGCGCGGTGAAGGATGCGAATGACACCCGCTTCCGCGGCTGGACCTGCAACTCGTCAACCGCCAACTTTGGTCCGACCAGCAGTGCCTGCACGGCCCTGCCGACCAACTGATCGGCCCCATCATGCCAAGGGCGGGGCGTTCCAGCATCTGGGACGCCCCCCTTTTTTCTTTCTGCCCGTCACTTGAACAGGGGATACCCGCCATGACCCAGCGGTCCATTTTCACCAGCCTGTTGCTGATTTCTTCGGCGCTCGCCTCGCCTGCGGCGCTGGCCCAGACCGCCGCCGCGCCCAGCCCAGCTGCTCCGGCCGCAGAGCCGGAGGCGCCAGCGGACGAGGATGTGGATGTGTCCATCCCCGGCGGCACCACCGAAATCATCGTCACTGGCCGCAACACGCCGAACGTCGTGCGCGCCACGCCAGAGGTGGTGTCGGTGCTGTCGTCCGCGGACATTGCCCGGACGGGCGAGGGTGATATCGCCGGATCGCTGCAACGTGTGACCGGCTTGTCGGTGGTCGGCGGCGGCTTTGTCTATGTCCGCGGGCTGGGCGATCGCTATTCGCTGGCGCTGCTCAACGGCTCGCCGCTGCCCAGCCCGGAACCGCTCAAGCGGGTCGTGCCGCTGGACCTGTTCCCGTCCAGCCTGATTGATTCCACGCTGGTCCAGAAAAGCTATTCGGTGAATTTCCCTGGCGAATTTGGCGGCGGGGTCATCAACCTGACCACCAAATCCACCCCGCGTGAGGGGTTTTTGGCGTTCAACGGCGGGATTGGCTGGGACAGCGAGACCACGAACCAATTGGGCTATACCTATTTTGGCAGCCGCACCGACTGGTCGGGCTTTGACAATGGCACCCGCGACACGCCGCCGCTGCTGGCCGCCGCGCTGGCCAGCGGCAAGCCGGTGCTGGAGGGCGCAGATTTTTCGCGCGCTGACCTCAAGAATATTCTGACCGAACTGGTGAACGCGCCCACCACCCTGCTGCAACAAAACAACAATATCCCCATTAACTGGTCGTTCGGCGTGTCGGGGGGAAAAAGCTTTCCGCTGGCTGACGGCGAATTGGGGATTATCGCCACCGCCAATATCAGCAACAAATGGCGCACCCGCGATGCGCTGCAACAAACCTCGGTCGATCCGCAGCTTGAGGGTGAGCCGCAGACGGATTTCCAGCGCATCATCACCGACAACCGGGTGGTGGTCAACGGCCTGCTGGGTTTCGGGCTGGAGCTGGGCGACCAGAAAATTCGCTGGACCAACCTCTATATTCGCGACACGCTGAAACAGGCGCGGCTGGGTGTGGGCCGGGATGCCAATGTGCCCGAACGCGAAACCATGGTTCAGGATACGGCATGGTATGAGCGGCAATTGATCAACACCCAATTGGTGGCTGAATTGCGCTTTGGCGAACTGGATGTCGATCTGCGTGGCAGCTATGCCAATTCGCAGCGCGAGGCGCCCTATGAGCGCAGCTTCACCTATATCCGCTCGAACCTGCCGCTGACGCAGGACCCGCTGGGCGGCAAATTCGTCAACGATCTGGGCGGCAACCGGGGCAATGCGCTGATCAATTTCTCGGATTTGAACGAGGATCTCTACTCCGGCGGGATCGACTTCTCCTATGAGGTCGCGCCGCGCATCCGCGCCACCGTCGGCTATGCCTATCAGGACGTCAGCCGCACCTCGACGCGGCGGGCGTTTCAGATTCGGGGGTCGAATCTGCCGCTGGCGGTCCAGCAATTGCGTCCCGATTTTCTGTTGTCTGATGCGACCATCCAATTGTTCGACATCTCGCTGCTCGAAGCGTCGGCACAGGACGGCACGGCGGCCTTTGGCGCGGATCTGACCGTCCACGGCGGCTATGCGCAGGTGCAGGCCGAACTGATCGAAGGCGTGAACATCAATGCCGGGGTGCGCTATGAAACCGCCAATCAGGTGGTGGCGCCGATTGACCTGTTCGGCACCGGCGGCACCGCGATTGTGACCACCGCGCTGAACAATGATTATTGGTTGCCCGCCGTCACCCTGACGTGGGAAGCCGCCCCGGACATGCAGGTGCGGGCCAATGCGTCGAAAACCATTGCCCGGCCCCAGTTCCGCGAATTGATCGCTCAGGTCTTTCAGGATCCGGAATCGAACCGGCTGTTCCGCGGCAACCTGTCGCTCCGCGACAGCGAGCTGACCAATGCCGAGCTGCGCTATGAGTGGTATTTTGCCCGGGATCAGCGGCTGACCGCCGCCGGTTTTTACAAATCGATCAAAAACCCCATTGAAACCTTCACCAGCATCACCACCGACTCGGTGGCCAACAGCAGCTTTGCCAACGCCCCCGCCGCCACCCTTTACGGCGCCGAGGTCGAGGTGCAGAAATATTTTGACCTGAGCGGGCTGGGTGACACGCCATTTTGGCAAAGCCGCCGGTTGGTGACCATCGCCAACTATACCTATACCCAGTCCAGTATTGCGGTGGCGGCGGGCGACACCACCGTGGTGAATGGCCAGACGCTTCAGGCATCGGATTTCTTTTTCGATGGCTCGCCGCTGACCGGCCAGTCGGACCATCTGCTCAACGTCCAACTGGGGCTGGAAGATACCGACAAATTGTCGCAGCAGACGCTGCTCTTCACCTATGCCAGCCCGCGCGTGACCAGCCGGGGTCCGTCGGGCCAGCCGGATATTCGCGAAAAGCCGGGCCTGCAGATCGACTTTGTCGCGCGGCAAGGGATCAAGCTGTTTGGCCGCGAGCTGGACATGAAGTTTGAAGCCCGCAACCTGACTGGCCGGATTTATCAGGAGGTGCAGGAATTGGGCGACAGCCGGATCTTCCTCAATCGCTATGAACTGGGCACCACCTTCTCGCTGGGCGGGTCGCTGAAGTTCTGACCGCCGCCGCCGGGCTGGTTGCGGTGCGTTTCACCGGCGCATTTGCCATGATGATGTCATATAGGTGTCGCCTATCTGTCATGTGGCAATCCTGAGCGACTCGCAGTTTGCAGGTCGGCGGGCCGAGTTGAGGTGAGGCGATTGAACGGGCGCGGACACGGATTTTCGCCGCAAGGTGCCACTTGGCGGCGGTGGCCGCGCTGGGTGCTGCTGCTGCTGGCGGTGCTGCTCGCGGTTCAGGCGGCGCGGCTGGTGTGGGCGGTGCTGGTGCCACTGGCCCCGGTCGGGGACTGGCGGGCGGCGGCGGCGCAATATCCCGGCGCCGATCAGCGGGCGGGGTTGCTGGCCAGTTTCGACGCTTTTTTCCGCAGCCCGGCTGGGGCGGGCGGCGAGGTGGCGGTGACCTCGCTGGACCTGACCCTGTTTGGCACCAGCGTGAATGAGGCATCGGGCGGCGGCTCGGCGATATTGGCGGGCGCAGACGGGGTGCAGGCGAGTTTTTCGGTGGGCGACGAGGTGCTGCCCGGTGTGGTGCTGGCGGCGGTGGCGTTTGACAATGTGGCGCTGGACCGCGCCGGGGTGCGCGAGACGCTGTTCCTGAATCAGAGCGAGCCGGTGGCGGCGGCGACGCCGGATTTGCCCGCCCAGCCGGGCGACGCGCCCGCGCTGACCCCGGCGGCGCTGCGGGCGGGGATCAGCTTTGCCCCGCGCAGCGAGGGTGGCAAGGTCACCGGCGTGGTGGTCCAGCCGCAAAGCGACGGCGCGGTGTTTCGTGCCGCCGGGCTGCAAGCTGGTGATGTGATCCGCGCGGTCAATGGCCGTGCGGTCGGCGCAGCGGCGGATTTGGCGGGATTGCTGGCCCCGGGGGCGCGGCTTGGGCTAGAGGTAGAGCGCGGGTCGGCGGTGGTGCCGGTCGCGCTGGTGGTGAGCGAATGATGATGAACATGCCAAGCCGATTGTCCCGTGCCGCCTGGGCGCTGTTGCTGGCCGGGGCGATGGTGCTGCCCGCGCCGGTGGCGGCGCAATTCACCCTGAATGTGCGCGACGCCGATGTGCGCGCCTTCATTCAGGATGCGGCGCGGACGATGGACCGCACCTTCATCATCGACAGCCGGGTGCAGGGCAAGGTGTCGGTGGTGACCGACCGGGCTTTGTCGCGGTCGGAATATTTCGAGATTTTTCTGTCCACGCTGCGCGCCAACGGGCTGGTCGCGGTGCCCGCGCAAAATGGTGCGCTGCGGATTCAGCCGATTGACGGGGCGGCGGCGCAGCCGGGGCGGCTGGGCAGCGCCCGGGCCAGCCAGAATCAATTTGTGACCGAGGTGGTGCGGCTGCGCCATATTGACGCGGCGGCGGCGATTGAAACGCTGCGCCCGCTGGTCAGCGCGCAAGGCTCGCTGACCGCCAACCGCAATGCCAACAGCCTGGTGATTGCCGATTTTGCCGACAATGTCCGCCGGGTCCGGGCGCTGGTCGGCCAGATTGACCGCGATGCCAGCGCCAGCGAACTCATCACCCTGCGCAACGCCGGGGCGCGGGAAATCGCCGCCGCGCTTCAGGCGCTGGCCGGTCCGGGCAGCGGCGAGGGCGGCGCACCGCCCATTTCGGTGGTGGCGATTGACAGCAGCAACGCCATTGCCCTGCGCGGCGATGCCAGCGGCGTGGCGCGCTTTGCCGCCATGGCCCGCGATCTGGATGGCCGGGCGGCGGCGGGCACCGAACTGCGCCTCTATCCCTTGCAACATGCCGATGCCGAGACGTTGTTGCCGACCTTGCAGCAATTGGTGGGCAGTGGGCCGGGGCCCGCTGCACCGACCGGTGCCGCTGCGCCCGCGTCCGGCGGCGCGGCGGGATCAGCGTCCGCCGCTGCGCCTGCGGCGCCAGTGATGATGCCCGGCAGCGGCGGCATTGCCACGCGCGGCCCGGCGATTGTCACCCGTTATGACGGGATGAACGCAATCATTGTCGCGGCCAACCCGGATATTCAGCGGATGCTGGGCGAATTGATCCGGCAGCTCGACGTGCGGCGTGAACAGGTGCTGGTCGAGGCGATTGTCGTGGAAATCGGCGACGATGCCGCCAAGCGGCTGGGGGTGCAATTTCTGATCGGCGGCGAAAATGTTCCGTTCGCTGCGACCAATTACAGCAATGCCGTGCCCAATCTGCTGACCATCGCCGGGGCGGTGGGGGCAGAGCGGCTGTCGCGTGAGACGGTGACGGTCGATGGCACCACCACGGTCCGCACCACCACCAGCCCGGTGGGCACCGGCCTGCAGGAAGCAGCGGCGGCGTCGATCCTGTCGGCGACCGGCGGATTTGGCGGCTTTGCCGGAACGCTGGGCGGCAATGTCATATTTGGCGCGATCATCAATGCGGTGAAATCCGACACCACGTCAAATCTGCTCGCCACCCCGCACATTGTCACCACCGACAATCATCAGGCGAAATTTCTGGTGGGGCAGGAAATTCCGGTGACGACCGGCGAGGCGCTGGGCAATAATTTCGACAACCAGTTCCGCACCGTCCAGCGGCAAGAGGTTGGCATCAAGCTGGAGGTCACGCCCCAGGTGAATGCGGCGGGCGAGGTGAAGCTGTTCCTGAAACAGGAAGTGTCGAGCGTCGCCGGGCCCGTGTCCGCGCGCAGCAGCGACCTGATCGTCAACAAGCGCCAGTTCGAGACCGTGCTGACCGTTGATGATGGCGACATATTGGCGATTGGCGGCTTGCTGAACGACGACGAGCGCCGCACGATCGAGAAAATTCCGCTGCTGGGCGATTTGCCGGTGATCGGCAATTTGTTCCGGTCGAACAGCCGGGCGCGGGCCAAGACCAATTTGATGGTGTTCATCCGCCCGACGATTTTGCGCAGCCGCGCCGACAATGCCGCCTTGACCGCGCGGCGGTTCGACGCGGTGCGGCAGGCGCAGGCGCGGCGCAACCCCGACGAGGAACCGGCGATTGATGTGCTGGTGCGTGATTATCTGGGCACCACCCCGCCGCCGCCGCCGCCGATTGGCGCGGATGATGCCGTCATCACCCCGGCGGGACCGCTGGCGCGGCGGCCCGACGGCACGCTGGTGCCTGTCGAGGTGCCGCCGTCGGCTGGCCGCATCGAGGCTGGCCGGGTGGAACCGCGCCCATGACCGATGCGGAGCCGCCGGGCACCCAGACCGCTGACATCCCCTATGGCTTTGCCCGCCAGCACGGCGTGATGCTGGTGGCAGACGGCGGGGACCGGGCGGGCGGAGCGGGCGGCTGGCGCGCCACGCTGCGCGCCGGGGCGGACCCGGCGATCCTGATCGAGGTCAAGCGCCATTTTGCCCGCAGCTTTGCGGTGGCGGTGGTGCCGCCCGCCGAGTTCGACCGGGCGATGGCCGACCATTATGCGCTGGACGCAGGCGCAGCGGCGATGGCGGGGTCGCTGGATGCCGATGGTGATCTGGTCGGCGGCGCGCTGCCCAGTGCCGAGGATCTGCTGGACAGCAGCGACG
>DAIUBZ010000058.1:0-9294 GCA_036846445.1 Sphingopyxis sp.
GGGTGCATATGTGGGCCGAGAATCTGGGGCTGCGGATGCCGTTCACGATGAAGCATCATCCCGACCATGAAAGCCTGTACCGGGCCGATGTGATGCCAAAGCCGGACTATCCCAAGCCCGATGGTGTCCTGACCTTTGACCGGCTGTCATCGGTATTCCTGTCGAACACCAACCACGCCGAAGATCAGCCCTGTCATTTGCAGCTCAAGGACCCGGCGGTGCCGGTGGCGCACAATCTGGCGCTGTATGATGAACCGGCGCAGCGCTATTGCCCGGCTGGCGTCTATGAAATTGTCGGCGAGGCGGAGGGTGCGCCGCGCCTGCAAATCAATGCGCAAAATTGCGTCCATTGCAAAACCTGTGACATCAAAGACCCCACCCAAAATATTAACTGGGTCACGCCAGAAGGCGGGGGAGGGCCGAATTATCCCAATATGTAGCCGCCTTTTGCCGATTTTGGCCTTCGCCGCTGCCGCCGCCGCCGTGGGGTGGCACAGCCCGGCCCTGGCCAGCCGGGGCAGCGATGAGCGGCAAATGCTGCGGGCGCTGGGCGACGCCCGGCTGGCGGAGGCGGCGGGCGATCCGGCCACTGCGCTGGCGGCGCTGGAGCAATTGGTGCGCGCCGGAGCCGGGGCCGGGGCGGTGGACCAGCGGATTGTCGAACAGGCGCTGTTGATCGGCGCGTTCCGCCCGGCCAGCGAGGCGGCGGCGCGGCTGTGGGCGGCGGGCGAGCGGCGGCTGGAGCTGCGGCTGATTTTGGCGGTGGGCGCGGCGCGGCGCGGCGATTGGCCGGGGCTGCGCGCCTATCTGGCCGATGATACAGGTGGGGACGAGCGGGACGCGGCGGTGATGCGGCTGGTCGCGCCGGTGCTGCTGGGCTGGGCCGATGTCGCGCAGCGTGCGCCTGACCCGGCGGCACAGATGCGCGCGGCACCGCCGGGAACCAGCGATGCAACCACCAGGTGGTTGGGGGCCAGCATGGCGGCGGCGACCGGGCGGGTCGATGCCGCTGCCATTGCCGCAATCCCGCTCGATTCGCGTTCCGCCGTTCAGGTGGCGGCGCGGCTGGCCCGCACGATTGCCCGGCGCGATGCCGTGGCAGCGGCGGCGCTGGATGCCCGCATTGCCGCCACCGGGGCGCTGGCCGACGATCCCACGCTAGACCCGGCGATGATCCGCCGGGTGGCATCGCCCGCGCAAGGGATGGCCCAGTGGTTGACGCTGCTGGCCGACAGCATTGACCGCACCGATGGCGGCAATGCCCGGTTGACGCTGATATTCGCCCGCGCCGCGCACTGGTTGGATGGCGGCGATCCACCGGCGCGTCTGGTGTTGGCCGGGGCGCTGGCGGCGAATGCGGTGCCCGAGCTGGGCCTGAGCGCAATTGGCGGGCAGGGGGGCCGGGCCGACCGCACCCTTCCCGCCGCACTGGCGATGCGGGCAGCGGAACTGGCGGCGGCGGACGGCCAGTCGGCGCGGGCGCTGGCGCTGGCGGAGCAGGCGGTGGCCAGCCGCCCCGGCGATATTGGCTTGCTGCTGCGCCATGCGGAACTTCTGCGCCGGGCTGGGGACGGCGCGGCGATTTTGGCGGGCTATGACCGGCTGCTGGCTGAGATCGGTGGCAGCGATGGGCCTGCACCCGACGCCAAGCGGTTGTTCGTGGCGGTGAAGGTTGCCAAGGCGGACCAACTGATCAAACAGGATCAATGGCCCGCCGCCCGTGCCGCGCTGACGGATGCGCTGGCGGTGTTGCCAAATGATCCCGAGGCGCTGAATTATCTCGGCTATTCGGCGCTGGAACGGCGCGAGGATCCGGCGTCCGCGCTGGCGATGATCGAACGGGCGTGGCAACAGGAACCGGAAAATGCCGCCATCACCGATTCGCTGGGCTGGGGGCATTTTCTGCTCGGAAATTATGACCGGGCGGTCCCGCTCCTGGAAATGGCGGTACGCGGCGACCCCGCCAGTGCGGTGATCGAGGAGCATCTGGGCGATGCCTATTGGCGGGCAGAGCGGCGGATTGACGCCCGCTTTGCCTGGACATCGGCGGCGCTGAACGCCGAAGATGCGGCGATGCAGGCGCGGCTGGCGGCGAAGCTGCGTGACGGGCTGACCGATGCGACCGTGGCGCCCTGACCTGCGCCGCTGCGATGCTTGCCGAAACCGCTTATGCCAAAATCAATCTGGCGCTGCACGTTCGGGCGCGGCGGGCGGATGGCTATCATGACATTGAGACGATTTTTGCCTTTGCCGATTTTGGCGATGAACTGACCGGACAGCCAGCGGCGGCGGACGCCCTGACGATCAGCGGGCCGTTTGGCGGCGGTTTGCCAACTGACAGCAGCAATCTGGTGCTGCGCGCGCTGGCCACAATCCGGGGCGTCGCGGCGGCGGTGGGCAAGTCCGTGCCGCCGCTGGCGGTGCATCTGGTCAAAAACCTGCCGGTGGCGGCGGGGATTGGCGGCGGATCGGCAGACGCGGCGGCGGTGGTTCGCATGGTCAATGCGGGCTTTGCGCTGGGGCTGGACGAAGGTGCGCTGATCGCCGCCACTGCGCCGCTGGGCGCCGATATTGGCGCATGTATTATCAGCCGCACCCGGTGGGGCAGCGGGCTGGGCTGGGAATTGGCCCCGGTGGCGGGCGATGATGGCGCTGGCAAGGCGCTGTTGTTGGTCAATCCCGGGGCGCCGCTGGCCACCGGCCCGGTGTTTGCGGGTTGGGACGGGATTGATCGCGGGCCGGTCGCCAATGGTGACGGCCGCGATGTGCTGGCCGCCGCCCGGGCGGGGCGCAATGACCTGGAGGCTCCGGCGCGCGCGCTGTGTCCGGTAATTGACGACGTGCTGGCGGTGCTGCGCGCGCAATTGCCAATTCTGGCGCGGATGTCGGGTTCGGGCGCGACCTGTTTTGCCCTGTTTGCCGATGGTGCGGCCTGCGCCGCCGCCCACCACCGCATCGCCGCCGATCATCCCGATTGGTGGACAGCCAGCGGGCGGCTGCGCTGACCAGCGGCGCGCGCTGCCCCCCCCATCTCCCCATTGCGCGCAATCATGATGAACGGGCTTGCCATCGCGGCGTGGATTTGAAACAGGCAGCAGGCATATGTTTCAGGGAACAGCCAATGGCTTTTGACAAATCACGCCTGCCCAGCCGCCATGTTTCGGTCGGTCCCGCCCGCGCGCCCCATCGCAGCTATTATTATGCGATGGGCTGGGACGAGGCGGATATTGCCAAGCCGTTCGTGGCCCTGGCGTCGGCGGGCAATGAAAGCGCGCCGTGCAACACGACCCTGGACGCGCAGGCGGATGCCGCGAAACAGGGGGTGATTGCGGGCGGCGGCACGCCGTTCCGGTTCAACACCATCACCGTCACCGACGGTATCGCCATGGGTCATCAGGGGATGAAATCCAGCCTGATTAGCCGCGAAGTCATCGCCGATTCGGTGGAACTGTCGATGCGCGGCCATTGCTATGACGCGCTGGTTGCCTTTGCGGGGTGCGACAAAAGCCTGCCCGGCATGATGATGGCGATGCTGCGGCTGAATGTTCCGGCGATCTTTGTCTATGGCGGGTCGATCATGCCGGGGCAGTTTGAGGGCGGCGATGTCACCGTCGTCGATGTGTTCGAGGCGGTGGGTCAGTTCAGCGCAGGCAACAATAGCTGTCCCATCGAGCGGCTGACCGCGCTGGAAAAGGTCGCCTGCCCCGGGCATGGCGCGTGCGGCGGCCAATTCACGGCCAACACCATGGCCTGTGTGGCGGAAGCGATTGGCCTGTCGTTGCCCAACAGCAACATGATGCCCGCGCCCTTTGCCGGCCGCGCCGATATTGCGGTGGCGGCGGGGCAGCAGGTGCTCAGCCTGGTGGCGGACAAGCTGCGGCCCCGCGACATTTGCACGCGGGCGGCGTTTGAAAATGCGGCGCGGGTGGTGGCGGCGACCGGCGGTTCGACCAATGCGGCGCTCCACCTGCCCGCCATGGCGCATGAATGCGGCATTGCCTTTGACCTGTTCGATGTGGCGGAAATCTTCAAGACCACGCCCTATATCGCCGATCTGAAACCCGGCGGCAAATATGTCGCCAAGGATATGTATCAGGCGGGCGGCGTTTATATGCTGATGAAAACCCTGCTCAATGAGGGGTTTATGGACGGCAATTGCCAAACCGTTACCGGGCGCACGCTGGGCGAGAACATCGAGGCCGTCACCTGGAACCCCGACCAGAAGGTGATTTACGATGCCCGCACCCCGATTTCGCCCACCGGCGGGGTCGTTGGCCTGCGCGGCACGCTGGCCCCGGACGGGGCAATTGTGAAGGTGGCCGGGATGGCGCGGTTGCAATTCAACGGCCCGGCGCGGGTGTTTGACAGCGAAGAGGCCTGTTTTGCGGCGGTCGAGGCGCGTGATATCGCCGAGGGGTCGGTGATTGTCATCCGCTATGAAGGGCCAAAGGGCGGGCCGGGGATGCGCGAGATGTTGTCCACCACCGCCGCCCTTTATGGGCAGGGGATGGGCGAATCGGTGGCGCTGATTACCGATGGCCGCTTTTCCGGCGCGACCCGGGGCTTTTGCATCGGCCATGTCGGGCCAGAGGCAGCGGTCGGCGGGCCAATCGCGCTGGTGGAGGATGGCGACATGATTGTCATCGACGCGGCGGCTGGCACCATTGACCTTGATGTCTCGCCAGCCGTGCTGGCCGAGCGGCGGGCGGCGTGGCAGGGCCGGGCGCATGATTATCAATCGGGCGCGCTGTGGCGCTATGCCCAGAATGTCGGCGATGCCCGCACGGGTGCGGTGACTCATCCCGGCGCAGCACAGGAAACCCATGTTTATGCTGATATCTGACGCCGCGCGCCGCGCCGTGCCCCTGGTGCTGGCGGCGGCGTTGGCGGGATGCAGCGGGGCGGCCGACAATGGCGCGCTGGCGGAGGCGGAGGCACAGGCCGAGCGCAATTCCGCCAGCGATGGCCGTATCGCCTGCGCGCTGGCGGGCACCAAATTGTTCGACCGCACCTGCACCATCGAACAGATGAGCAGCGCCGATGGCCCGGTGCTGGTGGTTGGCCGGGCCGATGCCGGTTTTCGCCGCTTGCTGGTTGCCAAGGACGGGCGCGGGTTGGTCGCCGCCGATGGCGTGGACGAGGCCATGGTGCGGGTGATCGACAATGGCCTGATCGAGGTGACGGTGGGTCCGGATCGCTATCGCCTGCCAGCGACGGTCAAGGGCGGCATATGACGCCCGCTGGGGCGCGGCCCGGCGACATTGTTCGGATTGCCGCCCGCGGGGACGGCGTCACCGCCGATGGCCGCCATATTGCCGGGGCTGCCCCCGGTGACACGGTGGACGCCGATGGCCGCATCATCCCGGGGCCGGGCCGGGCACAGCCGCCGTGCCGCCATTTCGGCAAATGTGGCGGCTGTCAGTTGCAGCATCTGGGCGAAGCCGCGCTGGCAGATTTTGTCACCAGCCGGGTCGTCGGCGCGCTGGCGGCGCAGCAGGTGGCGGCGGGTGCAGTGCGCCCGGCCAACCTGTCCGCCCCCGGCACGCGGCGGCGGGCGGCGCTGTCGGCGCTGCGGCTGGGCCGCCGGGTCAGCATCGGGTTTCAGGCGGCGGGCAGCCACCAGATTGTCGATATGGCCCAGTGCCCGCTGCTGGACCCGCGCCTGTTTGCGCTCGTGGCCCCGGTGCGCGATCTGCTCGTGCTGCTCGCGCCGCAGCGCCGTCCGGTGCGGGTGACAATGCAATTGCTGGATCAGGGGCCGGAACTGGTGCTGGAGGGTGTGGCGGCGGATGGGCTGGACGCGGCGATGGCGATTCAGCATTTCGCCGCCGCTCACCGTCTGGCCCGGTTGGTGGTGGATCAGGGCGCGGGCGCCGAAACCCTGTGGGAACCGGAACCGGCCACGCTCAGCTTTGGTGGGCTGGCGGTGCTGCCGCCGCCCGGCGCGTTTCAACAGGCGACGGCGGCGGGGGAGGCAGCGCTGATCGCGGCAGTCGCGGACGCGGTGGGCGACGCCCCCCGGCTGGCCGATTTATTTGCGGGCGTTGGCACTTTTGCCCTGTCGCTGGCGCCGGGCCGCCGCGTCTATGCCGCGGAGGGGGCACGCGATGCCCTGGCGGCGCTGGTCGCGGCGGCGGCCCGGGCGCAGGCCATGGTCGTGGGCGAACACCGCGATCTGTTCCGCCGCCCGCTGACCCCGGCCGAGCTTAATCGGTTTGATGCGGTGATATTGGACCCGCCGCGCGCCGGTGCCGAGGAACAGGTGCGCGAGCTGGCGGCGTCCACTGTGCCGCGCATCGCCTATGTCAGCTGCAATCCCGCCAGCTTTGCCCGCGACGCCAAATATCTGGTCGCGGGCGGCTATACGCTGGACTGGGTCCAGCCGGTGGGTCAGTTTCGCTGGTCAACCCATGTCGAACTGGCCAGCCGATTCAGTAAAGCACAAAGCCGATAAAGGCGTGCAGGGTCAGCGCGAACAGCGCCAGACTGCCCAACGCAAACAGGGCAAAGCGGACAATGACCCGGTTGACCGTCACCTGCACCAGGCTGTGGGCAATCCTGAGGCCAGCATAGGCCCAGCCCAGCGCCGCATTCACCCCGTCGCCCATGCCGCCCAGCGCCAGTGCCAGCGCGACGGCGTAAAACACCGTCGGCTGTTCCATCAAATGATTGTAATTATGGGCTTTCCACTGCACCTGCGGCGGCAGCACCGCATCCAGCGAGCCGCCAGTGGAGCCGACCAGATTTTTCGCATCAATCTTGGCCCGGGCCATGGCGGGGATGCGGGTGGCATACATCCAGCCCCACATCACCATGGTCCACAGCGCGAGCAGCGCCAGCGGCGCCAATATCTCCTGTCCTGACATCATGCTGTGCCCCCAATCAACCCAAAGTGCTGATAACCGCCATCACCGCCAGCGCGATCAGTGCCAGCGACCCGGCCATGAACAGGGCAAAGCGCACCGGCACCTTGTTCACCGTCGCCTGCCAGATGCTGTGGGCAATCCGCACCGCCGTGTAAAACCATGCCAGCGCCAGCGTGACGCTGGTCACGCCGCCGGACAGGGTCAGGAAGGTGATGACCGCATAAAAAAGCGTTGGCTGTTCGTGCAAATGGGTGTGGTTGTGCGACGGCCAATTGACCTTTGGCGGCAACAACCCCTCCAGATCCTGCCCGCGCCCGCCCGGCGGGGCTTTTTTCAGGGCATCCCCCAATTTGGCCATGGCGGGCAACCGCACCGCCGCCATCCACCCCAGCATCACCAGCGTCCACAGGGCCAGCACCGCGCCCGGTGCCAGCAGCGCATAATCCAGCATGTTCGTCCCTCCATCCTGTTTCCCCATCTGCGTTGAAGCACTGGAACCAAAGATGCAAGCAGCACCGATTCGGGACAGCGACCGCAAAACGCCGGGCGGACATTAAGAAAGTCGTAACCCTGCGGAATTAGCCCGGCAGTGGGAATCCGCAACCTGCCGCGGTTCCTGCTGGAGATACGGTGGTGCTGATGGCGCAACATTTGTCGAAATCCGCAGCATTCGCCCGCGCCCTGCTGCGCGATCGGCGCGGAAATGCGATCATGATTACGGCGGCAGCGCTGGTGCCGCTGATCGGCATGGTCGGCGGCGCGGTCGACATGAGCCGGCTTTATCTGACCAAGGCCCGGCTGCAATCGGCCTGTGACGCCGGGGCGCTGGCGGCGCGGCGGACGATGGTCGGGCTGACCTGGAATCAGGCGAATGAAGATGTCGCCAACAAATATTTCACGATGAACTTCCCCGATGGCCGCTATGGCACCACGAACCTGTCGTTTGAATATGACGCGGACAACGAGGGGGCAGTGGAGGGCGCGGTCACTGTCCGCGTGCCGATGACCCTGATGCGGGTGTTTGATGCGGGCAGCAAGACGGTGGCCGTCACCTGCACCGCTGACCTCAACTTGCCGAACAGCGACATCATGATGGTGCTCGACACCACCTTGTCGATGAACGACATCAACCCCGGCGACAGCGTGTCGCGAATTTCGGCGCTGCGCACGGCGGTCATGTCCTTTTACGACACGCTGGAGGCCGCCAAGCCGCCGGGGGCCAATGTCCGCTATGGCTTTGTGCCCTATTCCCACACCGTGAATGTCGGCATGTTGCTGCGGGGCGACTGGGTTCAGGATATCGGCGTTTATGACAGCCGCACGCCGGATGGCACCCATATTCAGGGCGGAAGCACCCAGGGCGCAACCACCACCTCGTCCACCTGGGCCACCATCAGCGGGTCGAACGGCAATGGCACCCCCTATTTCGGGCCATCGGAAAATTGCGTCGCCCCGCCCAGGCAGAATTGGAGCGACACTTACACCGGCTGGTCGGCGTGGAACCCGAACGGCACCACCCTGCCGCGCACCCGCACCCGCGAACGCACCCGCAATGGCACGACATTTTCGGCATCGCTGAACAGCAATGGGGTGTGCACCATCACCCCGCGCATTTACAACCAGTTCAAGGAGCGGCAAACCGAGACGGTTCGGCAAAACCCCAATGCGGGCAACCAGAACAACCCCAACACCCGCTTTCATTGGGTCTATGGTCCGGTCAGCTATGACCTGCGCCCGCTCAAAGGCGCGGGTGGCAGCAATCCGGTGACCGGCGGCAGCATCAACACTCCGGTCGGCAACAACCACACCAACCGCACCGTGACGTGGAACGCCAGCAACGCCTGTATCGAGGAACGCGCCACCCGCCGGACCAACGAAACCGTGTTCACCCCCAAACATGATATGGACATCGACCTGATCCCATCGGCGGCGGACCCTGCGACCCAGTGGAAACCCTATCTGCCCAGTCTTTATTATGGGCGAAATGCCAATAACGTCACCAGAACGGGCGGTTGGCAATATAGCGGCTCTGCGCCGACCTACACCCGTAACGTCAACATCAATTCGACCATCAATTGGCATACGCCGCATGGCCAGACCACCAGCTATGGCGCCTGTCCATCACCGTCGCGCAAACTTGGTTCGATCGACCGCAACACGTTGAACAGCTATATGAACGGCTTGGCCCCGCGCGGCTTCACCTATCCCGACATCGGCATGGTGTGGGGGGTGCGCCTGATGTCGCGTGAGGGGCTGTTTGCGGATGAACATGCCGCCGCCGACGCTGGCGGCGCGGCGGTGCGCCATTTGATCCTGATGGCCGATGGCGTGACCGAAACCAAATTCGGCGCTTATAGCGCGTGGGGCATGGCTGCGGTCGCGCGGCGGCGCACGCCAACGAATGCCGTGCCCACCGACGCCAGCGAAA
>DAIUBZ010000059.1:0-9212 GCA_036846445.1 Sphingopyxis sp.
GAATTGCTGCGCGAGAGCGGCAATTCAATTGTCACCACAAAGCCTCCATCCGGCCCGCCGCGCAGGTCAAAGCGGTGGGCATCGCCAAAGGCCTGGGCCAAGCGGTCGCGGATATTCGCCAGGCCCACGCCGGTGGAATCGCGCGATGCGGGCAAGGTGGTGCTGGTCACGCCGCTGGGCAATCCCGGCCCGGTATCGGACACGGTGATCTGCACATTTTGCCCGGCGAGCCGAGCCGCGACCGCAATTTCCGCGCCGTCTTCCTGCGGCGTCACCGCATATTTGATCGCATTTTCGATCAAAGGTTGCAGCAGCAGCGACGGCAGCCGCGCATCGGCCACCGCCGGGTCAATATCGAACCGGGGCCGCAGCCGGTCCTCGAACCGCATCTGTTCAATTTCCAGATAGAGTTTCAGCGTCTCGACCTCCTGCGCCAATGTCACCTGTGCGGTGGGTTCATTGGCCAGCGTATAGCGCAAAAAAGTCGCCAGCCGCTGGAGCATCGCATTTGCCGCCTCGCTCTGGCGCAGCAGCACCAGCGTCGAAATGCTGTTCAGCGTGTTGAACAGAAAATGGGGATTGAGTTGATAGCGCAGCATGGCAAGCTGGGCCGACGCCGCCTGTGCCTCCAGCCGCAGCATCAGATCCTGCTGCTCCTCCAACTTCAGAAAATAATTGATCGCATAATAGAGCGCCGACCACGCCGCGATTGAGGTGGCGTCGATATAGACCGCACCGAGCAGCAGGGTGGTAAAGCGGGCTTCATTCGCCGGATTTTGCGCCACCGCGACCATCGTGTCGATAAACGCCCACGCCCCCGACGCCGCGCCCGCCAGCAGAAAACTGACGCTCCACATCACCAGCGGGCGGCGGTTGATCAGGGTGCGATACAGGGTCGAGAGAATGAGGGTGAGGGCAAAGCCGGTGATGGCCGAAATCAATTGCGGGATCAGAAAGATCAGCGGCTGGGCATTGGCCAGCCCCGACAGGCCGCGCAGCACCAGCCAGGCCGACCAGCCCAGGATCTGCAAATTCCAGAAGGCGCCGATTTTATTCTCGAAAAACGGCCGGGGCGATGCCAAGTCAAATAATTTCATGACCGGCCCGCCAATTTGCGCCCGATCAGCCACAGCCAATGGCGCAAAACCCGGGGGGTGGCCAGTGCCGCGCGCGCCGGGGCAACCGCCAGCGCCCGCCCCCACAAATCGCCCCGCCACCGGATGCTGTTCCGCAGGACCAACGACACCAGCACGTCGGCCTGGTCCGCCGCCCCCAGCTGCCGCTCCGCCAATGCGGCCAGCACGACATCGCTGACCAGCGCTTGAATCTGCGCCGCGCGCTGGTTGGTCAGGCTGCCGCCATGTTTGCGGTACAGATATAAATCCTCCGCCAGCGTCACAAAGCGAAAGCGGGCGGCGGCGCGCAGCCAGAAATCATAATCCTCCGCCCCGAACAAATGCGCCCCATAGCCGCCCAGCGCCGCCGTCACCTCGGCCCGGTACAGGAAACTCGCACCGATATTGTTGCCGAGCAGCAGCCGGTCCACCGGGCCGACGCTGACCCGCCCCTGCGCCGCGCCATCGTCGTCGATCACCTGATAATCGCTGTGCGCCACGCCCGCATCGGGGTTGGCATCCAGCGCCGCGACCAGCCGGGCCAGCATGTCCGGGCGGAGCAGATTGTCGTCCGATGTCCAACTGTGCAGCGCCCCGCGCGCGGCGGCAAAACCATGGTTCAACGCGGCGGGCAGGCCGACATTGGCCGCGCAGCGCCGCACGCTGATCCGGGGGTCCCGCGCGGCATAATCCGCCAAGATCGCGGGCGAGCCATCGCTGGAGGCATCATCCACGCAGATGAGTTCAAAATCGGCAAAACTTTGCGCCAGCACCGAATCCAGTGCCGCCGCCAGCCAGCGCGCGCCATTGTGCACCGGCAGCACCATCGACACGCGGGGGCCAGGCGCGGCTGGCGAGGGTGGCACGGCTGGCGAGGGTGGAGCGACTGGCATCGCGGCCATGCTTATCCGCCTGCCCGCAGCGGTGCAATGGGGGGACCGCGCGCGTGGCCTCCATGTTTTCCCTTGCGCCCGCCGGGGCGGCGGCACACATGGATGGTGATGCTGAGGCAATATGAACTGGTTGAACGGGTTCGCGAATATGAACCCCGCGCGGATGAGGCGATGCTGAACCGCGCCTATGTCTTTACGGTCCAGAAACATGGCTCGCAAAAACGGGCCAGCGGGGATCCCTATTTCAGCCACCCGGTCGAGGTGGCGGGAATTTTGACCGAACTCAGGCTGGATGTCGAGACGATCATCACCGCCCTGCTGCATGACACGCTGGAAGACACGCTGACGACGCCGGAGGAGATTGAGCGATTGTTCGGGCCCAATGTCGCCCGGCTGGTGGACGGCGTGACCAAATTGTCCAAGATCGAGGCCCAGACCGAAAATGAACGTGCGGCGGAAAATCTGCGCAAGTTCCTGCTCGCCATGTCCGACGATATCCGGGTGCTGTTGGTCAAGCTGGCCGACCGGCTGCACAATATGCGCACGCTGCATTTCATCAAGGATCAGCAAAAACGGCGGCGGATTGCCAAAGAAACGATGGACATCTTTGCGCCGCTGGCTGGGCGGATCGGCATGTATGATTATATGCGCGAGATGCAGCTATTGGCCTTTGCCGAGCTGGAACCGGCGGCATATCGCACCGTTACCAGCCGGCTGGCGAAATTGTCGGCGGGTGGACAGGATCAGGTGGCGCGGATCACGCGCGATTTTTCCGCGATACTGGCCGCCGCTGGCATTGAGGCAGAGATCCTGGGGCGCGAGAAACACCCCTATAGCATCTGGCGCAAGATGCAGGAGCGCCACGTCAGTTTTGAGCAGGTGACCGACATCATCGCCTTTCGCATCATCACCGCCAACGATGATGCCTGTTATCTGGCGCTGGGCCAATTGCACCGCAAATGGAAAATGGTGCCGGGGCGGTTCAAGGATTATATCTCCACCCCCAAACGCAATGGCTATCGCTCGCTGCACACCACGCTGATGCACCACCAGAATATGCGGGTGGAGGTGCAAATCCGCAGCCGGGCAATGCACCAGCAATCCGAGTTTGGGCTGGCGGCGCACTGGGCGTATAAACAGGCGGGGCCGACCCCGGATGGTCAGGCGGGGTGGATTCGCGACCTGATCGAGATTATGGAACAAACCCACGATCCGGAAGAGCTGCTGGAAAATACCCGGATCGCCATGTATCAGGACCGGATTTTCGCCTTTACGCCCAAGGGTGCGCTGCACCAATTGCCCACCGGATCGACCCCGGTGGATTTTGCCTATTCGGTCCACACCCGGCTGGGTGACCGGACGGTGGGGGCCAAGGTCAACGGGCGGATGGCCCCGCTGCGCACCCAGCTTGGCAATGGCGATACCGTCGAAATATTGGTGTCCGACAGCCAGACACCCCAGCCCGCGTGGATGGGATTTGCGGTGACGGGCAAGGCGCGCGCGGCGATCCGCCGCCACGTCCGCACCCAGGAACGCGAGCAAACCGCCGCATTGGGGCGCAAGATTTATGACGATATTGCCGGGCGATTGCCGGGCGACCTGGGGGAAAAAGCCCGCAAGAGCGCGCTGAAACGGTTGAAGCTCGCCGATGACACTGCACTGTATGTTGCAATTGGCCAACGACGGCTGAGCGATGCCGCAGTGATGAACGCGCTGGTGCCCGGCATTGCCAAAGAGCTGAAGGCCAAGCCGCAATTGCTGAAACCCGGCGGCGCGCTGTCGATTGCCGGTCTGACCCCCGGTGTGGCGTTTCAACTGGCCAAATGTTGCCACCCGGTGCCGGGTGACCGGATCATCGGCCTGTCCACCGCCGACGGCATCATGGTCCACACGCTGGATTGCCACCAGCTTGCCGCCAGCGATGACGCCGACTGGCTGGATTTGCGCTGGGACAGCGCCAGCAGCGGCGGCCACGCCCGGCTGAAGGTGGTTGTGCCCAATGCCGCGGGCACTTTGGCAGAAACGGCCGGAATCTTGGCGGCGAACAACGCCAATATCACCAATTTGGAACTGGGCAGCCGCGACAGCGATTTTCACACCTATGACGTGATCGCACAGGTGCGCGATGTTCAACATTTGATGCGGATCCTGGCGGCGCTGCGCGCGTCGGAAAAAGTGGTGCAGGCGGAGCGGATATGACCAACCCCGAAAGCGATATGACGACTGATCCCGCCGAATCTGCCGATGGCAGGCCGGCCCGGGTTCGAACCGGGCGCGGGGCCAAGCTGGTGCTGCTGGCATCGGCGGCGGTGCTGCTGGCGGCGGGGAGCTATGCGTGGTGGCGCGACTATGGCGGCGGGCCGGGGCGCGGGGATGATCTGGCCGCAGCCACCGCCGGAGCAGGAGCCGGGGCCATGCTGGCGGCGCTGGAGACAGCGACCAAAGCTGAGCCGGACAACAGCGCAGCGTGGCAGGCGCTGGCGAGCGCGCGGTTCGACATGGGCGATTACGCGGGGGCGGCCCGCGATCTGGAAACCGCCGCCAAGCTGGACCCGGATAACAGCGCCATCTGGTCCGCGCTGGGCGAAGCGCTGGCGTCCACCGATCCGCGCAACCCCATGCCGCCCGCTGCATTGACCGCATTTCAGCGGGCAGCGCGGATCAATCCGCGTGACCCGCGCGCCCGCTATTATCTGGCGGTCAAGCGCGATCTGGACGGCGACCATGCCGGGGCAATTGCCGACTGGCTGGCGCTGCTGGCCGATACCCCTGCCGGCGCGCCATGGGAGGCGTCGCTGCGCCAGACGATTGCCGATGTGGGCGCGGCCAATGATGTCGCCGTTACCGCGCGCATGGCTGCGGTGCGCCAGCCGCCGCCGCCGGGCCGCCCCGCCGCCGGGCCGCCCGCCGGGGCCGCCGCCGATGCCGTCGCCGCCATGCCGCCCGCCGAGCAGAGCGCGATGATCGCCCAGATGGTCGGCGGTCTGGAAAGCCGGTTGCAGGCCCAGCCCGGCGATGTCGAGGGCTGGGAAATGCTGATGCGCAGCCGCATGGCGCTGGGCGAGGGTGACAAGGCGGCAAAGGCGCTGGCCGACGCGGTGCGCGCCAACCCGGGCGCCGCGGCGCAATTGAGCGCCACCGCCGCCACGCTGGGCGTGCCGGGGGCGTAGAGCAAATTCCAGTCAGATGGCATCATCTGACGGCTCGGAAATTGCGGTATCGCAAGCGGTTAACGCGCTCGACCTGATCCAATCAGATCGGAACGCTTACGACGCGCGGCGATCAGGCCGCCGCGCTGACCGTCCAGCCCAGGTATGCGGCATAGGCGGCGAGCAACAGCCCGCCCTCGCCCCGGCTCAGCCGCCCGCCGGTAAAGGCGAAGACCATCACCAGCAGCGACGCGCCGATCATCAGCGGCAGATCGAGCGCCAATATCATGGGCGGAATTGGCCCCGGCGCGATGACCCCGGTGACGCCGCCAATGAACAGGATGTTGAAAATATTGGACCCCAGCACATTGCCAAGGGCGATCTCACTCTGTTTGCGCAGCGCCGCGATCACCGATGTGACGAGTTCGGGCAGCGACGTGCCAATCGCCACCACGGTCAGCCCGATCACCACGTCCGACACCCCAAAGCCAGCGGCGATGATGATGGCATTGTCCACCAGCAATTTCGCCCCGCCGACAATCAGCACCAACCCGCCCAGCAGGATCAGCCCAGCCGATGCCAACGAGCCGCTGGGCTGGTCCGAAGGGACCAGCGCGGCGTCGACATTTTCTGCCGCCTGCGCCTTGTCCCACAGCGCGCCATGGTCGGTTCCGCCCGCGCTGGCCGTCACCCGTTCCTGTTGATAGGCGTAGAAAATATAGGCGGCCAGCGCCGCCAGAAACAGCGCGCCCGCCAGGCGGTCCAGTCCGGTAACATAGCCCGCCGCCAGCAGCGCCGCCGCCGCGCCCAGCCCGACCCCGCCGTCGCGCCACAGCACGCCGCGTTCCACCACCAACGGGGCCAGCAACGCCGACGTGCCCAGGATCAGCAGCAGATTAGCGAGGTTCGACCCGACAATATTGCCCAGCGCAATCCCCGGTGACCCGGCCAGCCCGGCCTGCACACTGGCCGCCAGCTCGGGCGTCGAGGTGCCCATGCCGACAATCACCAGCCCGACCAGCAGCGGCGACAGGCCCGCAAACGCCGCAATCTTGACCGCACCGCGGACCAGCAATTCGCCCCCGCCGATCAACAGCACAAACCCAAGCAGCAGCAACAGGGATGGAAGGAGCATGGGGGATCCATTCGGAGAGAAGCTGAAGCGCGGGCCAATGCCCCAACCCACCCCGATTGACAAGGGGCTGGTTCGCGCTTGCCGTTCCGCGCCCGGCTGATAAATTGGGCGGCAGCGCGGGGATGATGGCGTTGGCGCGGACATGGGTCCGAACAATATGGGGAGGAAGCAGGCCATGGGCGAATTTGCAAAATATGCGGGATTTTTTCTGGCGGGCGCAGTGGTGGCGGGCGGATTTTCGGCGCAGGCGCAGCTTGGCGGCCAGCCCAAGCTGAACGCGGCGGCGGGCTATGACCCGAATGCCGCGACCCGGCGGGTGGTTGAGGAATTGTCGGCGGAATTGGCCACCGTTGGGGCGCGGCTGGACCAGAACGAGGCGAAAATCGCGGGCGTCCAGAAGCAGGCCACCGCGATTGCGGTGCAGGGGCTGGAGACGAAGGGCGATCTGGCAAAATTGAACGCGGCCTATGCCAAACATGGCCATTATACCAATGAGCTGTCGATGGTCGGGGGCAAGCAAATTTTGACAACCAGCCGGTCATCGCCGCCCACGGACAAATGCACAGCCGCCCCCGGCGCGACCGCCACCGGGCAAAGCTGGCGGGTCAAATATAACTGCCAGTAGGCCGGCCCGGACTGAACCGAAAAAAGGCCCGGGATCGCTCCCGGGCCTGTTGTCATTGCGCGCGCCGCAAGGGTCAGGCGCTGTAATACATGTCGAACTCGACCGGGCTGGGGGTTTGTTCGAACCGGTACACTTCGGGCCATTTCAGGTCGATATAGGCCAGAATCTGGTCCTTGCTGAACACATCGCCCTTTAGCAGGAATTCATGGTCGGCGACCAAGCTGTCCAGCGCCTCGCGCAGGCTGCCGCACACGGTCGGCACTTCGCTCAGTTCCTCGGGCGGCAGGTCATAGAGGTTTTTGTCCATCGCCTCGCCGGGGTGGATTTTGTTCTGAATGCCGTCCAGTCCGGCCATCAGCAGCGCCGAATAGCACAAATAGGGGTTGGCCATCGCGTCGGGAAAGCGGAACTCGACCCGCTTGGCCTTGGCCCCCGCGCCATAGGGGATGCGGCAAGAGGCCGAGCGGTTGCGCGAGGAATAGGCCAGCAGCACCGGCGCCTCAAACCCCGGCACCAGCCGCTTGTAGCTGTTGGTGGTGGGGTTGGTGAAGGCGTTCAGCGCCTTGGCATGTTTGATGACCCCGCCGATGAAATAGAGGCACATGTCCGACAGGCCGGCATAGCCATTGCCGGCGAACAGCGGCGCGCCCTTTTCCCAGATCGAGATGTGGGTGTGCATGCCCGACCCATTGTCGTCTTTGATCGGCTTGGGCATGAAGGTGGCCGTCTTGCCATAGGCATGGGCGACCTGGTGGACGACATATTTGTAAATCTGCATCCGGTCGGCGGTCTGGGTCAGCGTGCCAAAGGTCAGGCCGAGTTCATGCTGCGCCGCCGCCACCTCGTGGTGATGCTTGTCGCACGGCAGGCCCATTTCCAGCATGGTGGTGACCATTTCGGCGCGGATGTCGACGGCGCTGTCGACCGGGGCAACCGGGAAATAGCCGCCCTTGGCGCGCGGCCGGTGGCCCAGATTGCCGCCGTCATAGCTGCGCCCGGTGTTGGTGGGCAGTTCGATATCGTCGATCTCGAACCCGCTCTTGTTGTAACCGGTGTCAAACCGGACATCGTCGAACATGAAAAATTCGGCTTCCGGCCCGACATAGACGGTGTCGCCAATGCCGGTGGAGGCCAGAAATGCCTCGGCCCGCTTGGCGGTCGTGCGCGGATCGCGGGCATAGCCCTCACCCGTTGACGGCTCGACAATGTCACAGAAAATCACCAGCATCGGCGTGGCCGAAAACGGATCGTCATACACCGCGTCCAAATCCGGTTTCAGGATCATGTCGCTTTCGTTGATCGCTTTCCAGCCTTCGATCGACGAACCGTCGAACATCAGCCCGTCCTCCAGCGCATCTTCGTCGATGACCCCGGCGCACATGGTCAAATGCTGCCACTTGCCCTTGGGATCGGTGAAGCGCAAATCCACCCATTCAATATCCTGTTCCTGAATGCGGGCGATAATATCCTTGGGCGTATTGGCCATGGTGGTCAGTTCCTTCGCTTTTTCTTGGTTGGTTGTCGGTTGATGGGGTGGTCTGGGCTCAGATGGCGTCGCTGCCGCGTTCGCCGGTGCGAATGCGCAGCGCGGTTTCCACCGGGATCACAAAAATCTTGCCGTCGCCGATCCGCCCGGTTTGCGCGGCGGTGGCAATTGCCTCCACCACCCGTTCGGCCAATTCGTCATCGACCACGATTTCCAATTTCACCTTGGGCAGAAAATCGACGACATATTCGGCGCCGCGATACAATTCGGTGTGGCCCTTTTGGCGGCCAAAACCCTTTGCCTCGGTCACGGTGATGCCAGACACGCCCACCTCGTGCAGCGCCTCCTTCACCTCGTCCAGCTTGAACGGTTTGATAATCGCCTCAATCTTCTTCACGCCGCCATCCCTCTTCTGTTGTGCCGGGGGCCGGCCCAGCCGCCACGCCCACCCATATTGGCGGTTGCCGTCAGTTGAGCGGCCCCGCCCGACATTCCTATCAAAATATGTGCCAAGCGGCGCAGCCCGGCAAAACCGCCGCAGCAGCGGGCCCAGCCCCGCGCCCGTGCGAGCCAATTGGGCACACCGCCAGCGCGCTGCCTGTTTTATGGGCAAATCGAGCGCCAGCACCGGGTTCAACGCCTGGCTCAGCGCCATGGCGGGCAATGCCGCCCGCGCGGGCTGGCGGTAAAAATCTCCGCGCCATCGTCGGTGATGCCGATGCTATGCTCAAATTGCGCCGACAGGCTGCGGTCGCGGGTCACGGCGGTCCAGCCATCGTCCAGCACCTTGGCTCCCGCCTTGCCCAGAT
>DAIUBZ010000060.1:0-9127 GCA_036846445.1 Sphingopyxis sp.
TGCTGGGCTTTGGCAAGCCGGTGCAAAAGGTGATGCTGGAAAAACAGGCGGCGGCAAAATAGGCGCTGTCAGCAATTGGGCAGGCCGGTGATGGAGCGACAAAATGAGCAGTTATGATCTGATCGTGCTGGGCAGCGGGCCGGGCGGCTATGTCGCGGCGATCCGCGCGGCGCAATTGGGGCTGAAGGTCGCGATTGTCGAGCGGGAAACGCTGGGCGGCATCTGCCTCAATTGGGGCTGTATCCCGACCAAGGCGCTGCTGCGCTCTGCCGAAATCTATCATTACATCCAGCATGCGGCGGATTATGGCCTGTCGGTTGGCGCGGCCAGCGCCGATTTGGACGCGGTGGTGAAACGGTCACGCGGGGTGGCAAAACAGCTCAATCAGGGCGTCACCCATTTGATGAAAAAAAACAAGATTGCCGTGCATATGGGGGCTGGCACCATCACCGCGCCGGGCCGCATTGCGGTGGCGCATGATGGCAAGACCGACGAACTGACCGCCGCCCATATCATTGTCGCCACCGGCGCGCGGGCGCGCGATCTGCCCTTTGCTCCGGCGGATGGCCAGCGCATCTGGACCTATCGGCACGCCATGGTGCCGCCCGCCATGCCGACCAAATTGCTGGTGATCGGATCGGGCGCCATCGGCATTGAATTTGCGAGCTTTTACAACGATATGGGCGCGGATGTGACTGTGGTCGAGATGCTGGACCGCATTTTGCCGGTCGAGGATGCCGATGTCTCCGCCTTCATGGAAAAATCGCTGACCAAACAGGGCATGACCATCATGACCGGGGCCGGCGTCGAAAGCCTGACCGCCACCGCGGGCGGGGTAACCGCCGCGATCAAGGGGCGCGGCGGCGCGGCGGTGACCAGCGAGTTCAGCCATTGCATCGTTGCCATCGGCATTGTCCCCAACACCGAAAATATCGGTTTGGAAGCGCTGGGCGTCGCCACGGAGCGCGGCCATATTGTCGCCGATGGCCTGTGCCGCACCAATGTGCCGGGCATTTGGGCGATTGGCGATGTCACTGCGCCGCCGTGGCTGGCGCACAAGGCCAGCCATGAAGGGGTGATCGCTGCCGAGGCGATTGCTCAGGCGCTGGGCAATTCCGACGTGCATCCCCACCCCATGGACGCCCGCAACATCCCCGGCTGCACCTATTCGCGCCCGCAAGTGGCCAGCGTCGGCCTGACCGAGGCCAAGGCGCGGGCGGCGGGGCATGCGGTCAAGGTCGGCAATTTCCCCTTCATTGGCAATGGCAAAGCGATTGCGCTGGGCGAGGCTGAGGGATTTGTGAAAACCATCTTTGACGCCGCCACCGGTGAATTGCTGGGCGCGCATATGGTGGGCGCAGAGGTGACTGAGCTCATCCAGGGCTATACCGTGGGCAAAACCGCCGAATTGGTCGAGGCGGATTTCATGCACACGGTATTTGCCCACCCCACCTTGTCGGAAATGATGCATGAATCGGTGCTGAGCGCCTATGGCCGGGCGCTGCATTTTTGATGTGGGCGGCGGCGCTGCTGCTGCTCGCGGGTGGCCAGTCTGGCGCTCCGTCCAGCGCCGCCGCGGTGGATTTCGCCGCCGACGCGCGGCAGGTGGATGCGCTGATTGCGGCGCAATATGCCTATAGCGACCGATTGCCCGGCGGCGGCGTCCCGCAATCTGATGCGTTGACGGCGCAGCGGGCGGCGGTGACCGATGGCGACACGCTGCTGGCCTATATGGAAGCACGGATTGCCACGCTGGCCGATCATCATGCCGCGACCGGCCGCGCCTTTGGCAACAGTTGGGCGCTGGTGCCAAGCTATGCGGATCTGTGGATCGTCGAGGCGGACGGCCGGTATCTGGTTGATGCCGTCCGACCGGACAGCCCGGCGGCGCGTGCGGGCATTGGGCCGGGGGCCGAGGTGGTGTCGGTTGACGGCGTGGCAATCGGCGCAGCCGTGGCGCGCTATTGGGGCACGCTGGGCCTCGCGCCGGGTGGGGGCGACCGGGCCGGTTTTGCGGCGCGCACGCTGTTGGCCGGGCGGCGCGACCGTGACCGGACTTTTGCGATCACCCAGGATGGCGCGGTGCGCGCGCACCGTTTGCCCAATCTTTATCAGCCTCAGGCACCGGCACTGCCGCCGGTGTCCGTTACTGCGGACGCCGCCGCCGGGACCGCCACCATTCGGTTCAACAACCAGTTGGGCGATACAGCCACTATCGCCGCATTCGACGCAGCCATGGCCGCCCTGCCAGCGGACACCCGGTTGACGATTGATTTGCGCGACACCCCCAGCGGCGGCACCACGACCGTGGCGCGGGCGGTGATGGGGTGGTTTGTTGCCGCCCCGTCGGCTTATCAGGTCCACGATCTGCCCGCTGAACTGCGGCGCACCGGAATTGCCCGGCAATGGGTGGAACAGGTGCTGCCCCGCGCAGGCAAGTCCCGGCCGTTGCCCGTCGCGGTGCACGTTGGCCGCTGGACGGGCAGCATGGGCGAGGGGTTGGCGGTTGGGCTGTCCGCCCTGGGCACGCCGGTCTGCGGCGACAGGATGGCGGGGCTGGCGGGGGGAATTTACAATTACGCCCTGGATGCATCGGGCTATGGCTTCAGCATTCCGGTGGAGCGGATCAGCACCGTCAGCGGCCAGCCGCGTGAGGATTTTGTCCCGCTGCCCATGGCGCGGTGCCCGCGCTGACCACCCCGGCCTCAGACGATCAGCCGGGCCTCGATCGCCGCAATGCGATCGGCGGTGACGCCCAGTTCGGCGCGGGCATAGGCCGCAATATCGCCGTGGCTGGCGGTGATGGCGGCGAACGCGGCATCCAGATAGTCCGGGGCAACCCCCATGATGACCCGCACCGCCGCGTCCGACAGGCCGTCGCCATAGCGGCCGCGCAGCGCCGCTGCTCCTTGGGCAATCCGCGCCTCGCCATCCCCGACCTGATTGGTCAGCAGATAGTCGGCCATGACGTCATCGCTGGCCACCCCGATCAGCCGGTGGAACAAGGCGACGGCAAAGCCGGTGCGGTCTTTGCCTGCCACACAGTGGATCAATGCCGGTGCGGCGCCATTGGCCAGCGCGGAAAAATACATGGCGATCGTCGCCACCAGCACCGGGCGATAGGGCATGGCGGCGTAGCTGGCCAGCATCCGCGCCCGGGCATCGGCGGCGGTGATGCTGCCCCGCGCTGCTTCCAGATGCGGGGCCAGGCCAGTGGTGGTGCCGGGCGCGAACAGCACGGCGGCGCGGCAGCCGGGCGGACGGCGGCAGGGGTGGGCGGCCCGTTCCGCATCACCGCGCAAATCGACGATCGTGCCAAGGTTCAGCCCGGCAATCGCGGCCAAGTCGGCGTCGGTGGCGTCCTGGTGCTGGGCGGAGCGCCACAACAGGCCCGGGCGCAACCGCCCGCCTGCCGCGGCATAGCCGCCATAGTCGCGAAAATTGTGGACGGCCATAAGCGGGAGGGCTTGCACTGGCATCAGCCGATCACTCCGTCCGCGCGCAGGGCGGCAATCGCCACCGGGTCATAACCCGCCGCCGCCAGGATTGCGTCACTGTCCCGCCCCGGCGACGGCGGCGCCATGGGCGGCGGCGCGGGGGTGAGCGAATAGCGCGGGGCCGGGGCGGGCTGCACCACCCCGTCCACAGCAATGAAGGTGGCGCGGGCGGCATTGTGGGGGTGGCCGGGCGCTTCATCCATCGCCAAAATCGGCGCGAAACAGGCATCGCACCCCTCCAGCAGCGCGCACCAATGGGCGCGCGGCTGGGCCGCGAACACCGCCGCCAGTTTCGCCTTTAGCGCTGG
The DNA here is from genome assembly GCA_036846445.1 of Sphingopyxis sp. Classification (GTDB taxonomy): domain Bacteria; phylum Pseudomonadota; class Alphaproteobacteria; order Sphingomonadales; family Sphingomonadaceae; genus Sphingopyxis. Next base: position 3,806 of record DAIUBZ010000060.1, read on the forward strand.
CCATACCGCCGGGTTGAATTGCGCGTCAAAATCGGGATCGGTCGCCAGCCCCAGTTTTTCGCGCAGCAAGCGGTAAAATTGCGGCTCAATCGCCCCGACCGCGACATATTTGCCATCGGCGCAGACATAGCTGTCGTAAAAATGCGCCCCGCCATCCAGCAGATTCACCCCGGCCCGGTCCTGCCACTGGCCGCCCGCGCGAAAGCCCCACGTCATGGCGCTGAGCAGCGCCGCGCCATCGGTCATCGCACAATCGATGATCTGGCCCGCGCCGGTGCGGTGGGCGTGCAGCAGCGCCGCCACCATGCCGAACGCCAGCATCATCCCGCCGCCGCCAAAATCGCCCAGATAATTGACCGGTGGCACCGGCTTGTGTCCATCCACGCCAATGCCGTGCAGCACGCCGGCAACCGCAATATAGTTGATGTCATGCCCGGCGGCGGCCGCCAGCGGTCCGGTCTGGCCCCAACCGGTCATCCGCCCGATCACCAGCGCCGGATTGGCGGCCAGCAGCGCCGCCGGGTCCAGCCCCAGCCGCTCCATCACCCCGGGCCGCAGCCCCTCGATCACCCCATCCGCATGGGCACACAGCGCCCGCGCCGCCGCCAGCCCGGTGGGGGTTTTCAGGTCGATGATGATGCTATGTTTGCCCCGCGCCAGCGGATCGGCTGGGTCCGCCCGGGTGCCGGGCCGGTCGATCCGGATCACCCGTGCCCCATGGTCGGCCAGCATCATCCCGCAAAATGGCGCAGGACCAATGGCCGCAAATTCAACAATTGTCAGATCCGCAAGCGCGCCGGGCATAGGGTGGGCCTCTGGGTGTGGAAAAGGGGTGGGTGCCAACTGCAAATGGCCGGGCGGCGCGCTGCACGCAAGTCGCAACTGATCGCTTGACCTTTTGGGCCGGGGTGGCATCACCGTCGCCATAACCAAGGGTGAAAATATGGCGCGGCCTCTGCTGGGAATCATTGCGTGCAACCGGGTGGTGGGCGCGGAAACCGGACAGGCGGTGATGAACCGTTACACCAGCGCGGTCATGCGCCACGCCGATGTCGCCGCGCTGATTATCCCGTCCATGCCCGACCATCTGGACATTGCCGAGGTATTGCCACGGTTCGACGGCATTTTGCTGACCGGCAGCCCGTCAAACATCGCCCCCGCCCGCTATGGCGCGGCCACCGGCGACGGCCCATTTGACGAACCGCGTGATGCCACCGCGCTGCGCCTGATCGAAGCGGCGATGGCGGCGGGCAAGCCATTGTTCGGCATTTGCCGGGGGTTTCAGGAGGTGAATGTGGCGCTGGGCGGCACGCTGCGCGGGGATTGCGCGGCCAGCGCGGATCTGCTGCGCCACCATGCCCCGGATGGCACGCCGTTTGACGATCTGTTCGACCACAGCCATCCGGTTAGCCTGACCCCCGGCGGGGTGCTGGCGGCGGCGCTGGGCTGCACCGAACTGACCGTCAACAGCGTGCATTTTCAGGGAGTGGCGGCGCTGGCCCCGCCGCTCGTGGTCGAGGCGGTCGCCCCTGACGGGCTGGTGGAGGCGGTGCGGGCCGACGGGCTGGGCGCACCGCTGCTGGCGGTGCAATGGCATCCCGAATGGCGGCCCGAAACCCGGCCCGACCGGCTGGCATTTTTCGCGCTGATGGGCCGGGTGCTGCGGGGTGAGCGGTGGTGAAGGGCTGGGAAATGGGGCGGGTGAACCGTTATCTGGCGCGGCTGGGCTTTTCACCCTGACTGGTGCGCGCCTGCCGACGCCCGCCATTTTACCGAAGGAACGCCACCATGCCCCGCAACTATGACATTGCTGAACTGCGCCGAATCGATATCGCCCACCATCTGCCCGCCCAGGCTGACTGGCAGGAGATTGAGGATCTGGGCGGCAGCCGGATCATCACCCATGCCGATGGCTGTTACATCCATGACGGCGACGGCAACCGTATTTTCGACGGCATGGCTGGGCTGTGGTGCGTCAATGTCGGCTATGGTCGCGCCGAACTGGCGGAGGTTGCGCGCGAACAAATGCTGGAATTGCCGTTTTACAACACATTTTTCAAAACCGCGACGCCGCCGCCGGTGCTGCTGGCCGAAAAAATAGCCGCGCTGACCGGGGGGCGCTTGCCGCATGTGTTTTTCAACAATTCGGGCAGCGAAGCGAACGACACCATCTTGCGCCTGGTGCGCCATTATTGGCAGGTGAAGGGCGAGACCAGCCGGACCGTCATGATCAGCCGCCGCAATGCCTATCATGGCTCGACGGTTGCGGGGCTCAGCCTTGGCGGCATGGGTGCGATGCACGGCCAGGGTTTTCATGCCGCCGGCTCGGTGCCGGTCAGCGGGATTGAGCATGTCCGCCAACCCTATTGGTTTAACGAAGGGCGGGACATGGACCCCGCCGCCTTTGGTCTGGCCTGCGCTGCTGCGATTGAGGAGCGGATTTTGGCGGTCGGCCCGGACAATGTCGCCGCCTTTATCGGCGAGCCGGTGCAGGGCGCGGGCGGGGTGATTATTCCCCCCGCCACCTATTGGCCAGAGGTGGAGCGGATTTGCCGCAAATATGGCATTTTGCTGGTGTGTGACGAGGTGATTTGCGGCTTTGGCCGCACCGGCCAGACTTGGGGCCACGAAACCATGGGCATAAAGCCCGACATGATCGCCATGGCCAAGGGGCTGTCGTCGGGCTATCTGCCGATTTCCGCCGTGGCGGTCAGCGCCGACATTGTCACCACGCTGAAAACCGGCGGCGAATTTGTCCACGGCTTTACCTACAGCGGCCATCCGGTGGCGGCTGCGGTGGCGCTGCGCAATCTGGAGATCATGGAGCGGGAGGGGCTGACGGAGCGCACCCGCACTGTGACCGGGCCGCATCTGGCCGCTGCGCTGGCGGCGCTGGCTGACCATCCGCTGGTGGGGGAAGCGCGCTCGATCGGCCTGCTCGGCGCGGTCGAAATTGTGGCGGACAAGGCCAGCGGGGCGCGCTTTGGCGGCAAGGAAGGCACCGCCGGGCCGATGGTGCGCGATATCTGCATCAAAAACGGGCTGATGGTGCGCGGCATCCGCGACAGCATTGTGATGTGCCCGCCGCTGATCGTCACCACCGACCAGATTGACGAAATGGTGGCGATTATCCGGGCAGCGCTGGACAGCGCCTTGCCCCGTTTGCGCGCCATTTAGGGGTCAAGCCATGCCATCAGCTTTGTTTGCGCTGCTGGATGATGTCGCCGCTTTGACCAAGGTGGCGGCGGCCAGCATCGACGATATTGGCGCGGCGGCGGGCCGGGCCAGTGCCAAGGCGGCGGGGGTGGTGATCGACGATGCGGCGGTCACCCCGCGCTATGTCACCGGGTTCAGCCCGGCGCGGGAATTGCCGATCATCTGGGCGATTGCCAAGGGGTCGCTGCGCAACAAATTGCTGATCATCCTGCCCGCCGCGCTGTTGCTGTCGGTGTTTGCGCCGTGGGCGGTGACCCCGCTGTTGATGCTGGGCGGCACCTATTTATGCTATGAGGGCGCGGAAAAAATCATCCACAGCCTGATGCACCGCGCCGCTCCCGCCGCCGAGGTGGCAGCGGCGGCGATGGACCCGGACCATGAGGCCAGGATGGTCAGCGGCGCGGTGCGCACCGATTTCATTCTGTCCGCCGAAATCATGGCGATCGCACTGGCCGAGGTGATTGACGAGAGCCTGGGCAGCCGGGCGGCCATATTGGCGGTGGTCGCCATTGGCATTACGGTGATGGTTTATGGCGTCGTGGCGCTGATCGTGAAGCTGGACGACATTGGCCTTAATCTGGCGCGGCGGGGTTCGGCGGCGGCGCGGCTGGTCGGCCGGGGACTGCTGATCGCCATGCCGAAAATATTGGTGGCATTGTCGGTGATCGGCACGGCGGCCATGCTGTGGGTGGGCGGCCAGATTGTGCTGCACGGCCTCCATGAACTGCACCTGTGGGGGCTGGGCGAGTGGCTGCACCATGGCGCGGCGGTGCTGACCCACGGGCTTGCGGTCGGTGCGGCGGCGGCGGAATGGCTGATTAATGCGCTCGGCGCAGGGGTATTCGGGCTGGCGCTCGGCGCGCTGGTGGTCGGCGCGACGGGGCTGGTTCGGCGGCTGCGCGGCCAGGCGAAATCAGCTTAACAGCACCACCGGGCTGTCGCTGCGCCAGTGCATGGACACTTTGTCGTCCCAGGTAAAATCTTCCTGATCGCGGCGGGACAAATTGGGCCGCGACACCCGGATCAGCGCGCCATTGTCCAGCCGGATTTCAAACAGGGTGACATCGCCCAAATAGCTCATGCCCTTGATCGTGCCGCGCGCGAAATTATGCCCCTCGGGTGCGTCCTGCGCCGCTGCTGACACCGCCTTGCCCGCGCCGGGCACATGGAGGTAGATTTTCTCGGGCCGCAGCGCCACCCACACCTCGCTGCCGTGCGCGCCGGTAACGCCGTGGTTCAAATAGATGTTGCCAATGTCGGGGCAGGCGACCGCCGCCCGGTCCGGCTCGTCCAGCGTCAATTTGCCAGCAAAGATGTTCACCGACCCCACAAAATCCGCCACAAACCGATTGGAGGGATATTCATAAAGGTCAGCCGGCGGCGCAAGCTGCGCCACCTCGCCCTTGTTGATGACCGCGATGCGGCTGGCCATCGACAGCGCCTCGTCCTGGTCGTGGGTGACGGTGACAAAGGTGATGCCGACCTGTTCCTGAAGATCGGACAGTTCAAACTGCATTTGCGCGCGCAATTTGGCGTCAAGCGCCGACAATGGTTCGTCCAGCAACAACACTTTGGGGCGCATCACCAGGCTGCGGGCCAGCGCGACCCGCTGACGCTGGCCGCCCGACATCTGATCCGGCTTGCGATCCTCAAACCCGTCGAGCTTGACCAGCCCCAGCGCCTCGCGCACCCGCGTCTCACGCTCCGCCCGGCCAACCCCAGCGATTTTCAGCCCGTAAGCAACATTGTCGGCCACGGTCATGTGGGGAAACACGGCATAGCTTTGGAACACCATGTTGATCGGGCGCTGGTTGGGGGGGATACCCGCCATATCCTGTCCGTCGATGATGATCTGGCCCGATGTCGGCACCTCAAATCCCGCAATCATCCGCAGCAAGGTCGTCTTGCCGCACCCAGACGGGCCAAGCAGCACAAAAAACTCACCCGCCACAATGTCCAGTGACACATTGTCAACCGCAAGCACCTTGCCATAGCTTTTGGTGACGCCGCGAATTTGGATGATTGGCTCGGCACTGGTCATGGTCAATGGCTTCCGGCAAGGGCTTTGGCCCCCTGAACTTTCAGGGCCAATGTGGTCAGGATGAT
>DAIUBZ010000061.1:0-9056 GCA_036846445.1 Sphingopyxis sp.
GCGGCGCTGGTGCTGGCCGGGTGCCAGGTTGTGCCAAAGGTGGTCGATGCGCCGCCGCCGGTGGTGGTTGCCCCGCCGCCGGTTGCCCCCGGCCTGCCGGTGGACCTGGACCGCCACCGCGTCGCGCTGCTGGTCCCGCAAACCGGGCCGAACGCGGACGTCGGCACCTCGATTGCCAATGCCACCACTTTGGCGCTGCTGGACAGCCGGTCAGAACGGGTGCGAATCACCACCTATGACACTGCGCTGGGCGCGGGCGCGGCGGCGGCGCAGGCAATTGCCGACGGCAACCGGCTGATTTTGGGGCCATTATTGTCCGAAGATGTCGCGGCGGTTGCAGCGGTGGCGCGCGGTGCGCGGGTGCCGGTCATCAGCTTTTCCAACGATGTCACCGTGGCGGGCAATGGCGTGTTCGTGATGGGGGCCGCACCGGGCCAGTCGGTGGAGCGGGTGGTGGCCTTTGCCAAGGCGCAGGGGCTGCGCCGGTTCGGCGCGCTGGTGCCCAATTCGGCCTATGGCAATCAGGCGGCGGCGGCGCTGCGCGCGGCCTTTCCGCGCAATGATGCGGCCAGTTTGCGGCTGGAACGCTATGACCGCACGGCCACTGCCATGACCGGGGCGACGCGGCGGCTGGCCAGCGGCGGCGATCTGGACGCGGTGCTGATCGCGGACAGCAGCGCGAACAGCGTCCGGGTGGTTCCGCTGTTGCCCGCGGGCGGCGCCCGCATTTTGGGCACCGAATTGTGGAACAGCGACACCAATTTGGCCGCCACCCCGGCGCTGCGCGGGGCGTGGTATGCCAGCGTGTCCGACGGCCTGTATCGCCAACTCGCCACCAAATATCGCGCCCGTTATGGCAAGCCGCCGTTTCGGCTGGCCAGTCTGGGCTATGATGCGGTGCTGCTCACCGTCCGGATTGGCCGCGACTGGAAACCCGGCACCAATTTCCCCACCGATGCGTTGCTGGCCCGCGATGGCTTTGGCGGGATTGACGGCATTTTCCGGTTTGGCGCCAATGGCGTGGCCCAGCGGGCGCTGGAGGTCACTGAAGTGGCCGCGCCCACCAGCCGGGTGGCCGATCCCGCACCCACCCGCTGGTAAGGCGGCGTTGCCGCGCGGCCACAGGCTGCGGCAAAATTGCGGCGCCCGGCGCGGTTGCGGCTTTACGCGCCCGGCGCTTTGGCGGTATAAGGCGCGCCTGTCCGGCGATGCCCGGCCAATATGTGTCCATATTCAGGAGAGTTTGCCATACCCCCACCAGTCATTCGCCGTCCCATGGCCCCGCCGGGGCCAAAGACCGGCCCGCGCTTTAACGAATGGATTACCGTGCCAAAGGTGCGGGTGATCGATGAAAATGGCGAAAATCTGGGGGTGATGCTCACCGCCGAGGCGATTGCCCAGGCCGCCGATGTCGGGCTGGACTTGGTGGAGGTGTCGCCGGGTGCGGACCCGCCAGTGTGCAAATATCTCGACGTCGGCAAATATAAATATGAGGCCCAGAAAAAGGCCAATGCCGCCCGCAAGAGCCAAAAGACGCAGGAGATCAAGGAGATCAAGATGCGTCCCAATATCGACGACCATGATTATGACGTGAAAATGCGCAAGGTTGTCGATTTTCTGGGCGACGGCGACAAGGTCAAGCTGACCATGCGGTTTCGCGGGCGCGAGATGAGCCACACCCAGCTTGGGCTGGCGGTGCTCCAGCGCGTGGCCGAACAAACCGCCGACATCGCCAAGGTCGAGGCGCACCCGCGCACCGAGGGGCGACAGATGTTGATGGTGATCGCACCCAAATGATCCGGCGGGCGGCGCTGCTGGCGGCCGTTGCGGCACTTGCTATGCTGGCCCCGGCCGGGCCGCTGCGCGCGTCCGGCCCCGCCCTGCCAGCGGTTGAGCAAGCGCGGGCGGCGTTGATCGCGCGGGTCACCCCGGCGGTGGTGGAGATATTGGCGCAGGATCCCGCGCCGCCGGAGGAGCCGCCGGAGGAGCCGCCACAAAAGCCGATGGCGGATCGGTTGGCGGCAGACGCGCTCAACCCGCGTGCCTGCCGGGCGCGGGGCGGGGTGGTGGACCGGGACCGCAAATGCGTGCTGCCGCCGCGCCGCATCTTCCCGCCGCAAAGCATTGCCCAGCGCCTGCGGTCGCAGCGACTGGGCAGCGGCTTGGTGATCGACGCCGATCAGGGGCTGGTGCTGACCGCACACCATATTGTTGCGGGGCGCAGCCGGGTGACGGTGCGGCTGGCTGACGGGCGGCGGGTGGTGCCGGTGGTGGTCGCCAGTGATGCCGATACGGGGCTGGCGGTGCTCAAATTGGCTGAAACCGGGCTGACCGCCCTGCCGCTCAGCGCCCGCGCGCCAGTGGCCGGTCAGGCCAGCATCGTGGTGGCGCGGCTGGCGCCGCTGGCGATGACGGCGGCGAGCGGCGGCATGGTTGCGGGCCGGGTGCCGGACAACGAATTGCGGGGTTCTGCCCTGCTGCTGGCTGACATCTGGCTGCTCGACAATCCGCTGCTGAGCGGCGGCACCGGCGGCGGTCCGGTGCTGGACAGCGCGGGCACTGTCATCGGCATAGTTCAGGCCAGCATTGGCGCGGCTCAGCGGGCGCAAAACCCGGTGGCCATGATTGCACTGCACGACATTGGCCCGACGCTCGCCGCGCTGGTCCGCGATGGCCGCATTGCCCGGAGCGCGATCGGTGCCAATCTGGACTGCGAGCGGGATTGGGGTGGATCAGGAGCCTGGGGCGGAGCACAGGATGGTGCCGCGACCGATGATGCCAAACCGCCGTGCCAGTTAACCAATGTTGACCCCAGCGGCCCGGCGGCGGCGGCGGGGTTGGTGGCGGGCGACCGGATTGCCGCCATCGCCGGCCAGCCCGCAACCAGCAATACCGCCGTCCTCGCCGCCATCGCCCGCGCCCCGGTGGGTGCCACCCTCAGCTTCCGGGTGCGGCGCGATGGCGTGGACCGGCAATTCGATGTGGTCACCGTCAGCCGGGATTGAGCGGCGGCCCGATGCCGCCGGGGCCCCCGGGGTCAGATCTGGGGGCGCTTGCCGCAGCGCAGGCCGATCCGATCAACCATCGTGCCGCTTCGCAGGCTGAGCCCGACCGCCAGCCGGTCGCTGCCACAGGCGGCATTTACCGACGTGGACCGGGGCCGCGATCCAATCGGGTTGGACGCAACATGCCCGGCAATCGCTTGACCCGCTTTCAGCGGCTGGCCCGACACGATCTGAACCACCGGGGCACAGCGCATCACAATTTGCTCGACAACCTGCCCGGCGCGGACGGTCAATGACGACAGCACCTCACCGGCCTTGCATTTGCGGACGAAATTCTGGCCGCCAGAGCCGCCATTGGCCGCCGGTCTGACCTCGGCGCCATTGCCATAGCCGGGCAATTGGTTGCAAATCGGTCCGATGGCATCGACGCCCGCGCCGGTGCGCCCATGCAGGCCGGTCATCATATAGCCGACGGGGCACAAAATCGGCTTTGACCCGCCACCGAATTTGCCGATCCGATGGCTGGCGCGGGTGGTGAGCACCGGATTGAACTGGGCGTAATTTTGCGCCGCCATGATGTGCCGGTTGATCGTGATGTCGGGATCCCCCCGCAGCACCCTTGTGCTGTCAACATTATTCGCCAGATGGGGTCTGCCAGTGTAAAACACCCTGCCAGCCCTGTCACCGCCGATGCGGCGCGCGTTCACCGTATCGACAACATGGTCGATCGTCGCGCCGCCCACCCATTGATCCAGCATCAACTGGAATGCCGAGGCGGTGTCGGTCACGATTTTCTTGGACCCCAGATTGGCTTTGAACCCGAACTCCAGAAAGGGTCCGGCATGGAGGTCACCATAGCAGGCAACCGAGATAACGGCGCGCAGCCGCGCCTTGACATTCGCTGGCAGCGGCTCGAGCGCGGTTGTGATGGCGCCGACGGCCATGGAAACAGTCTTGGAGGTTGCGGGATCATACAGCTGAAGCGTTTCCGTGCTGCCGTGAGAGACAATGAACAGGTCAATGACGGGTTGGGTCACCGGGGCACTGGTTCCCGGCAACGCGCCTGCGTTCATGATGGCCGCCCGCAACTGGGCAGCGGTAAAACCCTGCCGTTCAAGCGCAATCACCCGGCGATAATGCGGGGTCAGCGTGTTGCGCATCTTGATGATCGCGGCGTCTTCGGCGATATTGTAAACCAACCGCTCCACGCCGCCGAACCCAGCCGACAGATCGGATACGACAAAGATCGCGACGCGGCCGTTTTTGGCCACCGTCATCTGGCGCTCGGCGGCGGCGGGGGCAGTCAGGCCGATCGCTGCACACAGGGCCGTGATGGCGGCCAGGATTTTGCGCAGCAATGCGCGGTTGGCCGCTGGTCGGGGCGGGCTGGACCGCCGGTCCTCGGCCACGACAACTGGGAAATGATGCATTGCGATTCTCCATTCAATGGGTGAACGGAAATGGAAATAGGCCGGTGCGCGCGGCCCGCATGAGCCATATGGCCCATATGCCGATGGAGCCGGGGCCGATATGCCGCACGCCGGGCGGGGCGGTCTGCGCCGCCCCGCCCAGCCCCACCCTCAATCGTTCAGCAGCGTCTGTTCCCAGAACAGCAGCGATGCCCAGAAATTATAATCGGCATTTTCCTTTTTCGCAAAGCCATGGCCTTCGTTGGTGCCGATCAAATGCCATGCGGTGCCGCCGCCCGCGCGCACCGCGGCGACCATCTGGTCCGCCTCTGACCCCGGCACGCGCGGATCATTTGCACCGGTGACGACGAACAGCGGCTTTTTAATCTCGCTCGCCCGGGTCAGCGGCGATATTTCCAGCAATTTGGCGCGCTGAACCGGATCGCGCTCGTCGCCATATTCCACCCGGCGCAGATCGCGGCGATAGGATTCGGTGTTTTCCAAAAATGTCACAAAGTTGGAAATCGCGACCACACACAGGTTCGAGCGCAATTTGTCGGCATAGCGGATGGCGGCGGCATAGCACATATAGCCGCCATAGCTGCCGCCGGTCAGGCTGAACCGGCTGGCGTCCAGCCCGGGGTCCTTGGCCAGCGCGTCCAGAAACGCGCCCATGTCCTGAACGCTGTCCTCACGCTTGAACGGGCCATTGTCGAGGCTGACAAAGGCTTTGCCATAGCCGGTGGAGCCGCGCACATTGGGATAGAAGATGGCCACGCCCATTTCATTGAGCAGATAATTGTTCCGCCCCTGAAACCCCGGCCGCGACTGCGCCTCCGGCCCGCCGTGGACGTTCATGATCATCGGGCGCTTGCCGGGGAATTTGGCCGGGTCGGGGCGATACAGAAAGCCCGAGACCTCCAGCCCGTCAAAGCTTTTGACCTTGACCAGTTCCGGCTCGACATTGCGGGTCACGTCCAGCCCGCCGGTCTCGCTTTGCGTCCACCGGGTGATCGCCATGGTTTTGGGGTTGACGCTATACACATCGGCGGCGCTGCGGGCCGATGTGAAGGTAAAGCCGATATCGCCCCATGGCGCAATTTCCACCCCGCCAATCAGCCCGGCCCCCAGCGGCACCGTGCGGACCTTGCCCGATTTGGAATCGAGCAGGCGCAGGCGGCTCATGCCCGCTTCGTTTACCGTATAGGCGATGAAGCTGCCATCGGGGGCGATATTGACCGATCCCACGTCCCACGCCTCGGCCGGGCCGCGCGGGGTGAATATGCCGGTGGCGGGGTCCAGCGTGCCCAGCCGCTTGAAATCGGACCCCTCGTCACTGGTCAGCCACAAGGTGCCGTCCGGGGCAAAGTCGCCGCTGCCATAGGATATCGCCTTGCTGTGATCGCCAATCGGCGTCATCGCGCCGCTGGCCAAATCCAGCTTGAACAAATTGGTTTGCTGAACCGAGACATATCTGCCGACCAGCGCCCATGCATTGCCGGGGGCAAATGCACCAATGCCCCAGCCGCCGCCGCTGACCTCTGCCACCATCCGGGTGGTGGCGGGGTCGCGCGGGTCCATCACATATAAATCGCTGTCGCGGCCATTGCGGCGGGTGGAGCTGAACGCCGCCAGCTTGCCATCCCGGCTCCACGCATTCAGCCCGTTGCGGCTTTTGCCGTCGGTCAGCAGCTTTAACCGGCCATTGTCATAGGCATAGATTTGGAAAAATTCGTTCCCGCCAATATCCTTTTGCATCAGGGTGATATCGCCGGTTACCGGAGCAATGCTGCCGCCGCCCACCGGCTCGGCCTCGAACGTCAATTGCTGGCGCGCGCCCATCGGCGTCGCGACCCGGTGGGTCTGGGCGGTGTTACCAAAGCGGGTGCCGATCAGCATCGACCGGTCAGTGGGGTGCCAGCCCGAAAAGCTGGCCCCGCGATTTTCCATATAGGGGCGGGTGCGCGCCGCCAGTTCCGCCGGGATCGGCGGCATGCCATCGGCGATCAGCGCGGCTGGCTTGGGTGCCGCCGGGGCCGCGTCCTGTGCCGCCGCCGGTGCGGTCAGCATCAGCGGCAGGACAGCGGCGGCAAGCAACAGGGTGGAACGCGTGGGCAATCTCCACAAAATTTCAATCCGCCAAGGATGCCACGCTGCTGCCGGACCGGCAATCATGTTTCCATCAACGGTCATCGGCCTATGCCGCATGGCGGTTTGCACCGGGCGGCCATGGTGGTTAAGCTCTGGTGCATCCTGCAATTCGCAACGGACACACAATGACCATCATCCCCGAAATCGCTCACCCCGCCTGGACCAGTGCCTATGTCCATCCCGCGCCGTGGGACAGCGAATTTGCCCCCCTGTCGATGCCGGACATGTTTGCCGCCAGCGTGGCCCGCATGGGCAGTGCGCCGATGCTGGATTTCATGGGCCGCCGGTTCAGCTATGCCCAGATTGCCGACCAGGCGGCGCGGGTGGCTGCCGGGCTTCAGGCAATCGGCATTGGCCGGGGGGACCGGGTGGGGCTGTTCCTGCCCAATGTTCCCCATTATCCCGCCGCTTATTATGGCGCGATGCTGGCTGGGGCGACGGTGGTGAATTTCTCGCCGCTGTACACGGTGCGCGAACTGGCGGAGCAAGTGGCGGACAGCGGCACGGGCCTGCTCATCACCCTGTCGGCCACTGCGCTCTTGCCCACTGCGCTGGCGGTGCAGGCCCAGACCGGGCTGCGGCTGGTGGTGGGCAGCGTGGCCGAGGTGCTGCCGCCGCTCAAGTCGCTGGCGTTTCGGTTGCTCAAGCGGCGCGAAGTCACGCCGATTCCGGCTGACCCGGCGGTGCTGCGCTATGCCGAATTGCTCGGCCATGGGGCCGCGCCCGCGCCGGTGGCGATCGACCCGATGCGCGATATTGCCCTGATTCAATATACCGGCGGCACCACCGGCACGCCCAAGGGCGCGATGCTGTCGCACCAGAATCTGACCGCCAACGCCCGGCAGGTGAATGCGATTGACCCCGATGCGGGCGGCGAGGACCGGATCGTGGGCGTGCTGCCCTTTTTCCATGTGTTCGCCAACACCACCGTGCTGAACCGCACCGTGCTGAACGGCGGGATGATCGTGATGCTGCCCCGGTTCGAGGCTGGGGCCACGCTGGCGGCCATCAGCCGCAGCCGCGCCACCGCCATGCCCGGCGTGCCGACCATGTATCAGGCGCTGCTGGACCATGCGGACCTTGGCAAAACCGATTTTTCCAGCCTGCGCGTATGTATTTCCGGCGGTGCCGCCATGGCGGCGGAACTGCGCGAGGCGTTTGTGGCCCGCACCGGCGCGGCGCTGGTCGAGGGATATGGCCTGACCGAAAGCAGCGGGGTGGTGTCGGCCAATCCCTATGCGGGGCGGGTCAAGCCCGGCACCATCGGCCAGCCATTTCCCGCCACCCGCATCGCGCTGGCCCACCGCGACGACCCCACCCGCCCCGCGCCGCCGGGCGAGCCGGGCGAATTGCTGGTGAAGGGGCCGCAAGTGATGCAGGGATATTGGCAGCGGCCCGATGCCGATAAGGACAGCTTTACCGAATGCGGCTGGCTGCGGACCGGGGATGTCGCCGCGATTGACGATGATGGCTATATCCGCATTGTCGACCGGCTGAAGGACATGATTTCGGTGGGCGGGTTCAAAGTTTATCCCAGCGTGGTCGAGGCGGTGTTGACCGCCCATCCGGCGATCAAGGAGGCGCTGGTGATCGGCGTGGACGATGCCCGGCTGGGCGAGGTTCCGGCCGCTTATGTCACGCTGAATGACGGGGCGGAGCCGCTGGATGGGGCCGCGATCATCGCCTATGTCAATGCCCGGATTGGCAAGCATGAACGGCTGCACCGCGCGGTGGTGCGGGACGCCCTGCCCAAAACCATGATCGGCAAGCTGGACCGCAAGGCATTGCGCGCCGAAGTCGCGGCGGGATGAGCCGCAGGCTGAGCGGCGCGCTGGCCCTGCTGGCGGCGCTGGCGGCGCTGGCGCTGCCCGGCGGCGCGGCGGCGCGGGACGGACCCGCCGCCGCCCGCCCGGCGGACTCCGGGGCCGACTGGCTTTATGCGGGCAGCGACATCCCGCGCGATCCGGCGTGGCAATTTGGCCGCCTTGGCAATGGCCTGCGTTATGCCGTCCGGCGCAATCAGGTCCCGGCCGGGCAGGTGGCGGTGCGGGTGCGGATGGATGTCGGGTCGCTGCACGAGGGCGATGATGAACGCGGTTTCGCCCATTTGATCGAGCATCTGGCGTTTCGCGGCCCCGCCGGGCTGGCCGATGGCGAGGCCAAGCGGCAGTGGCAGCGGCTGGGGGTCAGTTTCGGCACCGACAGCAATGCGCTGACCGCGCCCACCCAGACCGTGTATCAGCTTGATCTGCCAACCAACGCCCCGGCGGCGTTGGACGAGGCGGGGCGCTTGCTGGCGGCGATGGTGCGAACCCCCCGGATCGACGATACCGCCGTGGCCGCCGAACGCGCGGTGGTGCTCGCGGAGCTGCGTGAGGCGGACGGCCCCGCCCGGCGGGTGGCCGATGCGCTGAACCAAGCGCTGTTTGCCGGCCAGCCGCTGGCCAGCCGGGTGCCGATTGGCACGGCGGCCAGCATCGCGGGCGCGGAT
>DAIUBZ010000062.1:0-9055 GCA_036846445.1 Sphingopyxis sp.
CTCGCATCGTCATCACCGGGTTTCCGTCACTTTTTTCAGCATCGGTGGCCGGTCGGGGTCATGGCCGCGGGCCAGCGCCAATTGGTTGACCATCGGATAAAAGCTTTGCGCCATGATCAGCGGAGCGAGCACCGGATGCAAACCCGCCGCCACCGGCAGGGTCAGGCAGTGCGGCACGGCGCGTCCCGCCACCGCGATCCGCGCGCCGCGTTCCCCAAATTTCGCCAGCAACGCCGCCAGCCCGACATCGCCGGGAACAGCGGGCGGAAACACCAACAGCGGCGTGCCCGGTCCCACCAGTGTCATCGGTCCATGGGCGACTTCAGCAATACTGAACGCTTCGGCAAATATCCCACTGGTTTCTTTTAATTTCAGCGCCGCCTCACCGGCAATCGCCAATGTTTCACCCCGGCCCAGCACAAACATGGGCTGCCCCGCCGCCAGCAATTCGGCCCCGGCGGACCAGTCCGCCGCCGCGGCGTCCGCCAAATCAGCGGGCAGCGCGCTCAGCGCCCCCCGCAATTCGGGGTCCGCCGACCACAGCGCCACCAATTGCGCGATGGCCGCCAGCGCCGCCAGATAGGATTTGGTGGCGGCCACGCTGCGTTCCGGCCCGGCGTGCAAGGGAATGACCACATCGGCGGCAGCGGCCAGCGGCGCAGCGGCGTCGTTCAACAAGGCCACGACCACCGCCCCCGCGGCCCGCGCGGCGGCGGCATTGGCCAGCAGGTCGGGGCTTTTGCCGGATTGCGAGATCAGCACGACCAGTTGCCCGCGCAAATGGCTGACATCTGAGCCATAAGCGGACACCACCGATGGCGGTTGGGACACCACCGGAATGCCCAGCCGGGTTTCCGCCAGATATTTCAGAAAGGTTGCGGCATGGTCGCTGCTCCCCCGCGCCACCGTGAAAATCGTGCGCGGTGGATTGGCCCGCAGCCGGTCCGCCAATGCGGCGATGCCAGGTTGATTGGCCGCCAACCCCGCCGCGATCAATCCGGGCGCGCTGAGTGCCTCGGCCAGCAACAGCGTGGTTTGCGGTGGGGGTGTGGCTCTCATCATAATACCAATATAAGACCAGTTATCGCCGATGGCCAGCCATATCCGGCGCGCGCGGTTTTCGACCTGATTGCATCAGAGCGACCGCACTAAACGCGGAGCAGCCAGCCGCGCCGCCGCAGCGGACCGAGCGCGGCGGCCGACAGCAACATGGCCGCGACGGCATAAATCAGCGCCGCGCCGCCGCCCGCACCGATTGCCGCCGCCAGCCAGCCATAGCTGACGTCCCAAATCCGCTGGCCATCGGGCAATTTGCGCACCAACAGCGCAATCAGCACCATATGGACGACATAGAGGGTCAGCGCTGCCTGGCCCATCTGGACCGTCCAGCGGGCCAGCGCGGTGCCGCCGACGATCGGCCATCCCGCCCGCAGCAGCGCCCACAGGGTCAGGCCGGTGCCGCTGGCGATCAGGGCAAAGCTGGCCGTCCACAGATTTTTGTTGATCGGCAGCCACGGGGTGATCGCCGCCGCCGCCAGCGCCATGCTGCCGCCCAGTGCCGCCAGTGCCGCATTGCCAAGCTGGCGCGTCTGCATCCGTTGCATCACCGCCACCCCGATCAGCCCGGTGGCGATGGCGGGCAGGGTGGACAGCACCCCTTCAGGGTCCCAGCTTTGTCGCAGCACCCGGCCCGGGATGAACTGCCGGTCCAGCCAGCCGCTGATGCCCTCGCCCGGACCAATGCCCGGTGCGCCGCCGCCCGGCGCGCCAACCAGCAATATGAGCAGGCTGTGGCCCAGCAGCATCGCGGCCGCCACCGCCGCCGCCAGCCCGCCCGCACGCCAGCCCGGCCCCGGCGGCCACCGCCGCGCCGCGACCACCACAGCGGCGCAGACCAGATAGACAATCGCGATGCGTTGCAGCACCCCGGTCCAGC
The DNA here is from genome assembly GCA_036846445.1 of Sphingopyxis sp. Classification (GTDB taxonomy): domain Bacteria; phylum Pseudomonadota; class Alphaproteobacteria; order Sphingomonadales; family Sphingomonadaceae; genus Sphingopyxis. Next base: position 1,937 of record DAIUBZ010000062.1, read on the forward strand.
GGACCATCGCCGGGTCAAAACTGGGACGGATCAACCAGCTGAGCGCCATGCCAATCGCGAACAACAGCAGCACTCGCCGCAAAATCCCGACCGCGCTGGCGTCCGCACCGGGCCGGTTCAGCGCCAACGGGGCCGACAGCCCGACAATCAGCAAAAACAGCGGAAATACCAGATCAGCCAGCGTCAGCCCGTGCCAGGCGACATGGGCAAGCTGGGGAAAGGCGTCGGCGCTGCTGCCCTGCACATTCACCAATATCATCAGCAGCACGTCGCTGCCGCGCAGGCTGTCGAGCGCCAGATCGCGCGGCGGCGGCGGGACCGCCATGGTCACCGCCCACGCGCTGGCAATGGCAGGGGGCTGAGGTCGCTGACAAATTCATAGCGGTCGCCGCGATACACGGATTTGGTCAATTCAACCGGGGCCCCGTCGCTGCGCCGCGTCAGCCGCTCAATCCGCAGCACCGGGCTGCCCTCGGCAATGTCCAGCCGCGCCGCCTCGGCGGCGGTTGCCCGGTCGGCCCGCACCCGTTGCACGCCGGAAACCGGCGCATTGCCCGCCGCCGACAGTGCCCGATACAGCGATGCGCCGACCGCACCCAAATCGGCCAGCATCGCCATGGGCACGGCGGCGTTCTCAATCGCCAGTGGCGCGCCGCGCGCCATCCGCACCCGGGTCAAGCGGGCAATGGCTGCCCCGGCGGCCAGGTCCAGCGCCGCCGCGTCATCCGGGGTCGCGGTCCCGATGGTTTTCGCGATCCAGATCGTGGCATCGGTGTCGCCGCGCGCTGATGCATCTTCGCTGAAACTGCTCAAAAACGATCCCGGTGCCTGAATCCGCTCGTTGACATAGGTGCCGGACCCATGGCGGCGCGAGACAATGCCGTGCACCGCCAACAGGTCGATCGCCTTGCGCACCGTGACCCGCGATGCGCCCATGATGGTGCACAAATCGCGTTCGGAAGGCAGGGCGTCTCCGCTTTGCCAGTTGCCGGCGGCAATTTCGGCATGCAATCGCCCGGCCAGCTTGCGGTAAATGGGCGCATTGCCGGGGGCGGCCAGCGGGCTGGCGGGCAGGCTCATGCGCCGCCGCGATCGGTCAGCGCCGCCAATGCGCCGCGCAACTGCCCGCCGTGGGCGGCCAGCAGCGCCGCGGCCGCATCAGCGGTCAGCCCCGATGCAATCAACACCCCGGCCTTGATCCGCCCCCCCGCCGCCGCCAGCGCTGCCTTGGCGGCACCGGGACTGCACCCGGCAATCGTTGCCACCATGGCCTCGGCCCGGTCCTGCAATTTGGCGTTGGAAATCACCATATCGACCATCAACCCGCGATATACGCCGCCCAGCCGCAGCATGATTGCAGTCGACAAGATGTTCAAGCAGGCTTTTTGGGCAGTTCCGGCCTTCATCCGGGTTGATCCGGCCACCAGCTCCGCGCCAGTTGCGGTCAGCAGGGGATGGTCGGCGGCTTCCAGCAACGGCGATCCGGCATTGCTGGCCACCGCGATGGTCAGCGCCCCGGCGGCCCGTCCTGCGGCAATCGCCGCCAAAGTGAATGGGGTGCGGCCACTGGCGGCCACGCCAATCACCACATCCGGCTGGCCAACCCCGGCATCTGCCAGCGCCGCGCGGGCGGCGTCGCCGTCATCCTCCGCTCCTTCCGCGCTGTGCGCCAGTGCCGCCATGCCGCCCGCCAGCACATAAACCAGCCGGTCAGCGGGCCAGCCAAAGGTGGGGCCGAGTTCCACCCCATCCTGAACTGCCACCCGGCCAGACGTGCCCGCGCCTGCATAAATCAGCCGCCCGCCAGCGGCCAGCCGCGCGGCGGCAGCCTCGGCAGCGGCGGCAATGGCGGCGGTTTGGCTGGCAAGGCTGGCGATGGCGGCCATTTGCCCTTCCAGCATTGCCTCGACCGCTGCCCTGGTGGGCCAGCCGTCAATATCGGCAAACCGTGGGTCGGCGCTTTCGGTGGCGCTGGGCGTCATGGTCACTTGGCGGTCTCCTGAGGGCGCGGCGGCTGATTTCCGGCCAGACACACCAGCGCCGCGACCGCCGTGCCGATGCACAATTGCCATGGAAAGGCGATGGCCTTCATCGCGGCGGGCAGGCCGATGCTGTCCACGACATAGGCCTGAAACGCCAAAATCGTGACAAAGCCGGCGATCAGCGCGGCAATGACCGACCGCGACGAGCCGCGCCTGGTGAACACGGCGGTAAAATATACGCCCAGCAGGCCGGAATAGGCAAAGGCCATCACCCCCAGCACAAAGTCGAGCAGCGGCAAGCTGCTGTAGCGTTGCCAATAGTAGCACAGGATCGACATCGCGAACAAAGCAACGCCGATCATGACCGTCGCCATCCGGCCCGCAAACACAAAATGCCGCTCGTCGCTGCGGCCCCGGCGCAACTGCCATGGTCGGTAAAAATCGTTGATGACCACCGCCGACATGGAAATCAGCCCGCTGTTGATCGCGGCGGCGGCAATCACGCCCACCGTCACCAGCCCGCGCAGCCCCGGCGGCAATTCGCTGAGGATGAACACCATGAACACGGTGATTTTTTCGCCCTGAAACGTGGGCGCAACCCCGCCAACGCCCGCCATCATCACATCGGGCCGCTCATAAAAAATATGCAAGAGCGAGCCGATCATCAAAAACAGCGCGATCACCGGGATCGACGCCCACACCGACCAGATCAGCGCCCGGCTGCCCTGCCGCGCGGTGTCACAGGCCAGCAGGCGCTGGGTGGTGTCCTGGTCCAGCCCGCTGTTGCCAATATTGATGAGGACAATGCCGGTCACCACCGCAAACACCGAAAAGGGCGCAGCAAAATCCAGCGACCAATCCACCACCTGCAACTTGTTGCTGCCATCCGGGGCCGCCGCCAGCGCTGCGGTGATTTCCGGCAGCGAAGCGGGAATTTTCATCAGCAGGAACAAGAGCACCATCACCGCCGCGCCGACGTAAAGCACCACCTGAACCAGATCGGACCAGATGATCGAGTTGAGCCCGCCCATGAAGGTGAACACCAGTCCGAACAGCAGCAGGACAAATGATGCGATCACAATATTTTGCGGTTCGATATTCAGAAACATGATCATCGAGACGGCAATCGCGGCCAGATAGAGGCGCGCCCCACTGGCCAGGATCCGTCCAACCAGATACATGATGCCCGCGGCCCGCTTGGCGGTGGCGTCAAATCGCACTTCCAGCAATTCATAGACCGTAGCGGCGCCCATCGCGTAAAACCGGGGGATCAGCACGCGCGCGACAAACCATGCCGCGATCAGCGCGCCAACCGTGGACATGAGATAGGTGTAATTGCCGCGAAAACTATTGTCCGGCACGCCCAGAAACGTGGCCGCCGACTGCACTGTGGACAGCACCGATACCGCCACCAGCCAAGTTGGCGCGCGGTGGCTGGCCAGAAAATAATCATCGACATGGGCCATGCCCCGCCGGGTCGAAAAATAGCCTGCCGCCGCCAACAGCGCGACATAACCGCCCAGCACCGCCCAGTCCGCGCCAGTAAATGCCAGTGGATTCATCGTGGCTGCCCCCGCTGCTCGCGCCGCTGGCGGCTGCGGTGGTCATCAGAGCACCGCAGCCGCGCATTCACCAGCCAGTTTTACCGCCGGATGGTCAGCGACAGGCCAAAGGTGCGGCCCAGCACGTCATAGGTGTCGGGGAAGGTGTTGAACGCGCCCGGGTTCACCGGGGTTGGCGGCTTTTTGTCGAACAGATTGTCGATCCCGAACGCCAGCGTCGCCCCGGCAATCGGCGGGCGCACCGCCAAATTCAGGTCGAAATAGTCAAACGCCGGAATCGCCCCGGTGCTGCCCGCCGTGCTGTCACGCACCGCACCAATATGTTTCCAGCCAAATTGCACCGTGACTGGCTTGCTGTCCCACGTCACCGTCGCACGGTGGCGATAATCGGGGGCCACCAGCGAAACGAGATCGGACGAACAGGGCACGCCATAGCGGCCCTTGCAATTCACCGGGGTCAGCACCGCGTTGCGCTGGATGCTATATTGCGTCACGAAACTGCCAAGATAGCCGAGCGTCAGCCGTTCACCCGGCAGATTGCCGCCCAGCGGGATGCTGTAACGGAAATCGACATCCACGCCCTGCTGCTTGATAAAGGCCAGGTTGCGGTCGTCAACAAAGGCATCCTTGATCCGCCCGGTCACCGAATCGCGGGTCACGGCGGCGCACAGCGGGTTGTCGGCGCGGGGGTCGGTGACATAGCAGCTGGCGATGGCGTCGATCGGCTGGATTTGGCCCACCGCATTTTCAATCGAGATTTTATACCAATCCACCGACAGGGTCAGCCCCGGGGCAAAGCGCGGGGTGAACACGCCGCCAGCGGTGTAGCTGGTGCCGGTTTCCGCGCCGATGGTGGCATTGCCGCCAAAGAAATAACCACCGGTCAGGTTTGCGGGGTCATTGCTGTCATATGCCGCCTTATACCCCTGCGCCGTGCACTGGGTGATGGTGGCCTGATTGGTCGCACCAACGCAGGGGTCGCCAGCATAGCGTGGAGCCAGCCGGGCCACCGTCCGCAAAAAGGCGAAGGGAATGGAAAACACGGGATTGGCAAACTCGCCGATATTGGGATCGCGGATCACCGTTTGGCGCGTGCCCCGGAAGCGCAGATCGTCCGACACCACCCAATTGATGCCCAGCTTGTTGGTGTCATAATCCTGATTTGGCCCAACCGATTTGGCATACCAACTTTTCCGATAGGCGCCCTCGACGGTCAATTTCTGGATCAAGGGCACATCGCTGAGCAGCGGCACCACCAATTCGCCGAAAAGTTCATTCACCTGCACAAATGGCGGGACCGGCGGCGCATTTTCCGCGCTCTGGTTGAACGATTGGCCAAGGTCGGTGCCATAGGCAAAGCGTCCGGTTTCGCGGCGATATTCATAGCCAGCGGTGAACGCCCACGGCCCCGCCCAGCCGGTGAAGACATCGCTGCTATCACCGGAGATATAGGCCGAGCCCACACTTTGTGTGCGTTTGCGCGAGCCGAAATTGAAATCGCGCACCAGCGAGGTGAAGTTGCCGCCCGGGCCGAAAATGTCGGTGGTATTGGCCAGCGCGGCAAAGGCCGATTTGGTGCCATCACCCTTGACCGTGATCGTCTCGCTGGTTTCGCCGTGCTGGAAATAGGCGTCCCAGCGGATCGCCGACGTGAGATCACCGCGCAGGCCGATCAGCCCCTGAACCGTGTCGCGGTCATTTTCCGCGAACGTGGTGCCAAGTTCACCCAGCGACCGGACCACATTGACATTGGCCGACCCGTTCACAAAGGTCAGCAGCGCCCGCGCCTGTGGCGGCAGGAAGGGGTTGGTCTGGGAAATCGCCACATTGACGCCCGCCGCCCCGGTGGTCGGCGGGTTTTGCCCGGTGCGCGATCCGCCCCGGGTTTTGACATTGCTGTACATCACCCGGCCATAGGCCTCGACCCCGTTCACCAGTTCATAATCAAAGAACATGCTGGCATTGATGCGGCGCAGCGGCTGGACCAGCAGAAATTGCGGGGTGTAGTCGGTGGTTTGCGGGGTCAGGGTGAAGGCGCCATTGGCGTCAAAGCTGAATTTGCGGCCCGATGCGACATCGGTGAAATTGCCGCCAATCGGCAGGGTGGCGGGGCCGGTGCGGGTTTCGCGCCGCTTGCCCGCCAACAATTCGTCCCGCTCGGTATATTCGCCATATACCACGACATTGCCGCGGCCACCCAAATCCAGCCCGGCCATGATATGGCCGCTCAGCTGTGACCCACCGCCCGCCACGGCGCGGTAACTGGCATTGGCCTGAACCCCGGTGAATTCATCGTTGATCACAAAGTTCACGACCCCGGCGACCGCATCCGCACCGTAAATCGCCGCCGCGCCGCCCGTCAGCACATCCACCCGCTTGAGCAGGGGGGCGGGGATATGGTTCACATCCACCGCATTGCGAAAGCTGAACGGAATGGCGCGGGTGCCGTTGATCAGCACCAATGTGCGATTCTGGCCCAAATTGCGCAGATCCAGCGTTTGCGCGCCAAAGGCATCGCTGCCGACCGAGGTGCTGTTGACGCCGCCCGCAAGCTGGGGAATTTTGGTCGAGAAATCCTCGATCGTCACCGCCCGCTGGAGCGCGATTTGCTCTCCGCCCAGCGCGCTGATCGGGCTGGTCGACGTGAGGCCGGGCGAGCGGATCCGGGTGCCGGTGATCACGATGGTCGAGTCGTCGGCGGCAGTGGCGACGGCGTCGCTGCCCTGAGCGGCGGCGGGGACCGCCAACGTGGCGGCGGCGACGGCGATCATGGCCACACCGGCGCGATGGACGAATTTCACGGATTTCATGACCCTAATTCCCCTTGGCAGATTTTATGACAGATCAGAGGCTATGGCTTTTCCGCGCTAATTGCAATACCAATTAAATACCATTTAGCACGGCCAGCACCCGGTCGGCCAGATCGGCGCGGCAGATCAGCAAATCGGGCAGGAAGGGGTTGGCCTGATTGTAGCGCAGCGCGCTGCCATCAAGGCGGCTGGCGTGACAGCCATGGGCCAAGGCGACGGCGGCGGGCGCGCAATTGTCCCATTCATATTGGCCGCCGCTGTGGACATAAATATCGGCCTGACCGCGCGCGACCGCCATGGCCTTTGCGCCCGCGCTGCCCATGTGCATGATGCTGCCTCCCAGCACCCGGGCCAGATGGTCGGCGGCGGCGGGGGGGCGGCTGCGGCTGACGACAATCCGGGGCGGGCCGCTGGGGTGCGCGGACGGCGGCGCTGCGTCCGATCTCAGCACCAGTCCCAGCGCGGGCAGGGCAACCGCGCCAACCGCCGCCGCGCCATCGACCGCCAGGCCGACGTGGACCGCCCAATCGTCGCGCCCCTCGCCATATTCGCGGGTGCCGTCCACCGGGTCGATGATCCACACCCGGCGGTGCGCCAGCCGCGCCCCATCGTCGGCTCGCTCTTCGGACAACAGGCCATCATCGGGGCGGGCGGCTGCCAGCGCGCCGATCAAATGCCGATTCGCCGCCGCATCGCCCGCCGCACCCAGCGCCGCGCTGTCCCCGGCATGGCTGCGCCGCAAATCCAGCAGCAATTGCCCGGCGC